>CAIWMA010000517.1 GCA_903913645.1 uncultured Bacteroidales bacterium
ACCTAATTTTTGAAGGTTAAATTTAGTAATTACAATTCTGTTACACCATCCCGCATGTAATCTTAATTATATAGGTAAGTTCCACACGTATTTTAGCGCTTGTTTTTTGTGATTGCATGTAAATCGATGTTAATTAAATAGATACACATTTGTTAAATTCCCGTTAAATCTTTTAAAACCTCCTTTTTGCCTCAAATTAGGGACGAATAGGCAAGTTTTTGGTCAGAAAATACAAGTAATAGCCGCTTTTAAGAGGAATCTTTGATGTGTTAATTTTATATAAAAAGTATGAATTAAATAATTTACTTTCTAAAATCAAATCAATGAAAAAGAACAGTCTAATCCTTTGTACAATTATCGTGGCGATAGCTAGCTTATTTTTCGGTTGCAAAAAAGATAAGGTAGCGGTGTCAATCAGCCTTACTACACAACCAGCCTCAGCCAGAGTTTATGCAGGAGATCCATTTACCATTGCCGGAACTGCCTCCACATCTGGGAAATTCAGGATGATTGAGATGGTCGCTAACCCAATTGACGGTTCGGCACCAGTTGCATTGCCAGATGGAGCAGTCACCAGTTGTGCCAATACCGGTGGCACTATTAATTTCTCCCAGGTTATCACGAGCGTTACAAAATCATCCGTAGTTAAGGTGCTCGTGATTGATCAAAAAGGGGAAATGGCAAGCGCCGATTTTGCAGTTACAATTATGGAACAAAATACTACTGCGGCCGTAACTGCAATCAGTTTTTATTCCGCAACAACGGGTGGCAATATTGCCGATGTTGGCCTGACCGTTACTGACCGTGGCGTGGTTTACGGTGTAGATCCGCATCCAACAATTGCTCTTTCGACAAAAACAAGTGACGGTACTGGGATTGGCCCATTTGTAAGTTCGCTAACCAATCTGTTTTTTGGACAAGACTATTATGTTAGATCATATAGTATTACTTCCAATGGAGTTTTATATGGAAATGAATTATTTTTTACCACACTAACGCCCGATATTCCTACTCCTGTTGTTCCTAACGGTACATTTGAATTGCCGGTAATTTCTGGATTTGTGATGAATCCGCAGCCTAATGTATGGTCATTTAGCGGTGGAGGCGGGGAGCAGAGAAATGGTAGTCCATTCGGTGCCGCTACTGCTCCTGAAGGCGTTCAGACAGGATTATTGCAAGGGGACTGTGAAATGTCTCAAACATTCACTTTTACAGCACAACATCTGGCCCTTAGTTTTATGGCTGCTCAACGCGGCACACAAACACAAACACTAGATATCCTTTTCGATGATGTATTGGTTAGTACTATTCAACCTACCTCATCTACCTGGACAAAATATGCTACGAAAACTTTCAGCGCTTCAGCTGGCGATCACAAAATCACCATTAAAGGAACAAATACAAATGGTGGCGATAACAGCGCATTTATTGATGATCTAAAACTTATACTTAGAAACTAAAGAAAACAAATCTCATTCTTTGATATGTTAAATTAATCCAATAAACATGAACTATTGTAAAACCACAAATTTTAAACTAATTCGCGTATGAACCGAAC
>CAIWMA010000518.1 GCA_903913645.1 uncultured Bacteroidales bacterium
CTTGTTTCGCCCTATGCTCCTCATATTGCTGAAGAACTCTGGTCATTACTAGGCAATATAGGAAACGTTTGTAATGCAACATTTCCGGAATACAATGCTTCCTTTACAGCTGATAATTCATTTGCCTACCCTGTTTCTTTCAATGGAAAGACCCGGTTCACACTTGAACTGCCAATAGATTTGCCGGTTCCGGAAATTGAAAAAGCTGTTTTAGCAGCTCCTGAAGCACAGAAATGGCTTGGTGGTGTTGCGCCTAAAAAAGTGATTATTGTTCCGAAAAAGATCGTTAACATTGTGATTTAGTCAGCAAAGCAGCTCCATGTCAAAGAAAGTTAAAATAGTTATTGCTGGTATTGGTGGTGTGGGCGGATATTTTGGCGGACTTTTGGCCAAAAAACATGAAAATAGTGATACCATTGAAATCTGTTTCCTGGCTCGTGGTATGCACCTGGAGAAAATCAGGACAAACGGACTGAAAGTAATTCATGGTAAAACTGAATTTATGGCAAGGCCTTCCATAGCAACCAGTAACGCACGAGAATTCGGTACAGCGGATTATATCCTGATTTGTACCAAGGGCTATGATCTGAACGCAACAATTGAGCAGTTAAAACCCTGCATTGATAAAGATACAATAGTAATCCCTCTTTTGAACGGTGTTGAAAGTGTTGAACAGATTAAAAATATTCTGCCCGATATAGCTGTTTCAGAAGGTTGTGTTTATATCGTTTCAAAGTTAAAAGAAGCAGGGATAATTGAAAATACCGGAATTAACCAAAAACTTTTCTTTGGACCTGGTACTCTCAATAATGATAGGCTTCTGTGGCTTGAAAAGATAATGCTGGAGGCAGGAATTGAAGCTAGCTTATCCGATTCAATTTTGACCATAGTTTGGGAAAAGTTTATTTTCATTGCCTCCATTGCTACAGCAACTTCTTACTTTAATTGCAGCATAGGAAAGCTGATTGAAGAAAATGAAGAAACTTTGGTCCAGCTTATTGAAGAAGTAAAATTGATTGCTGTTGCAAAAGGAATTTCCTTTAATCCTGATATTACTAACTACATCGTAAATTACAATCAGTTGCTGCCGTATGATTCCACTTCTTCCATGCACAGGGATTATCAAAACCTGAAATCAAATACTGAATTTGAAACTTTGACTGGGTATATTGTGCGGGCAGGCCACGAATTGAATATTGAAACACCGGCTTTTACCAAAGCTTACAATTATCTGATCAATAAAAAAGAAAACCACTTAGACACTGAGCGCACTAAGATTAACTAAGGATTCTGAGAAAGGGAGTTGTTGGTTGTCTCAGAAGGTGTTAACCGTTGAATTATTCCCTAAGCCTTCATGTTAAAATGCACGGTTTCCTTATAGCATAAAATATTGATAAAGTCTTTTCGTCTGATTTTTTAATGAAAAGTTAATATCAATAAAAGCTAAACTTCACCGAAAAAATTACCTGGAATGGCCGCAGCAAATAGGTTGTCTCCCACACAGAATATGCGTTTGCTAAAAAGGAAGTATAGGTATCGGAGTTAAAAATATTGCTGCATTTCAATTCAAGATCCACCTTCTTCTTCGTAAAAGTATACCTGTACATCATATCTACAAACAAGTTGTTAACTTCGTTATGCCTGTAATATTCGGTTGAGAAATTAAAGAGTTGGTTTTTAGCCGGAAAGAAAAAGAATCCGATGTTGTGTTTTAGCAGCGATATCCTGCTCTTTTTCTCCTGATTGATAAATGTAAGTATGGTATTGGCATCAAAATTATAATCAACGTTCATCCATGGTGTGAGGTGGATGGAGAGATCGGGTTTCAGAAGAAACATGCTGTTGCGGGTATTGAATGACTCAGCATTAACCACCGACGTCCCTTTTTGCTGAACATAGTTTCCCCGAAAGCTTAAAGTGGTTTTTGCCGCGCTGAAAAATTTGCTTGTATAGGCCTGAAGGAAATGCGAATTCGATGTTTGCGGCATGTTTTCGTTGGTAACAATTGTTGAACCATCGGTGTTGATCCAGTTGCTGCTTGTGCTGGCTGAATGGCTGACAGAATACACATAACTTAGAGTATTAAAGAAAGAGAGAATCTGGTTGCGATATTCGATGCGGGAAGTTACCATTTGTGTTGAAGTAGTTGAAACCGGTACCATGTTTTGGCTGAGGTTTCGATAGTTTTTCATGATATAGCCACTGTACATTTCATCGAAGTCACTGATTCGCTCAGTATATCCCCATGAGCTGTAAACGCGCCAGAAGTCGGTAATCTTATAATCTGCCGAAATCCGGTAGTCGGCCAGCAATTTGACAAGCTCCTGATTATTTGCTGGTTTTATATCGGTTATATTCAGTTTATGGCTGTTCAGTGCAAAGCTGCCGCTGAAAGTTAATTTCGAGAGTTTGTAATCAACATCAGTCATTAGGTAGCCTTGCAAATGCCAGGTATCTATATTGTTGGCAAATTCCGATGTCATTTCAGTTTCAATGTCGTTTATACTCAAATTTATGTTGCTTAGAAGCGACTGCTGCTGGTATGAGATTCCTATTCGGGGCGAAATAGTAAATCGTTTGATCCCAAGTACAAGCCCGGCCGAGTTGTCAGTATAAAACCGTTTCAGGTCAATTTCCTGGGTAACCAGTTTGTAGGGAACACTGTCGTTCAGCATATCCTCGAATTGCCCAGGAAGCACGGCCAGGCTATGCGGGCTGTGGTCGAATGAAATATACGAGCGGAATTCCCAAATTTGATTACCGATAGGATTAAGCGATTTCAGATCATTCGAAATACTTCGTAAAGGATTCCGCAGAGCCTGCACTATTTTAGTCCCTTCCGTATAAACAGTACCGCCTTGCTTATCCCAACCAGATTGTATTTTCAAATCATTGTTCAAGTAGTTCTTTTTTACATTCCGGTTTATATTAAATTTTGCGTACAGGTTATTGGTTGTAAGCTGATTGTCGAACTTCTCCGAAAAGTGAAGTGTGTCATCCGGCATGTAAATGGTGCGTATCAATGAGGTATTCGATTGCTGCTCATCATAGGTATAATAAATATTGGAACGTAAAATTATTTGAGAGTTAATGCTTTGCAAACCATTAAAATTAAACAGCATGATGTTGTTGTCTAGGTATCTGTTGGTTTTGATTTCAGGAGGTGAAGCAGCTAGAACATTCAACATTTTTACATCCTCCGAAGGGTGTTCACCTGAATTTTTAATATCATCATAGGTAAATACCCGCAATTGCTGCGACACATCATTCCCGGTATTGTTGCCTTGCAGCGATGTAACAACCTGAATTTTTTTTGTAAAAGTCATTGGGGTAACATTCACATCCCAGAGAAAAGGACTTAATCCTGCTCCTAATTCGGCTGTCCCAGTGGTTGTAACACCCTTTTTTATCTTTACGTTAAGCGCGGCCTGCTGCGAAGCAACCTTGTCTTGGAGCATTCGCATAGGCTGATGGTTTTCAAGTATTTCAACCGTTGAAACTGAACCTTTGGGTAAATTTTTGGTAACAAGGCTGTATCTTCCTTCCATCAGGTCGAGACCTTCCACATAAAACTTATTTATTGCTGTGCCTTGGTATAGAATTTGTCCGCTGGCTTCTACCTCAATACCAGGCATACGGCGCAGAACATCTTCAAGATCTTTGTCATCCGACCGGGCAAAAGCTCCTACCAGATAACTTAATGTATCGCCGTATTTGTTAATTGGCAATGCAATTACGCTTATACCTTCCAGTTGTTTAACATCCTCTACCAGTTTAAATTGCAGGGTTTGCGAAACATTTACTATTTGCCTGCTCTCATTACGGTAATTTATGGAGCTGATCTTTATAATAAGACTATCAGAAACTGCTTTTACAGTTGTTTTAAACTTACCCTGTTCATCACTGACAGCAAAAGCAATCAGTGAAGTGTTTCCAGGCAGATACACCATTACATTAATACGTGGAAGCACTTCACCTTTATTACTACTAATCTGTCCTGTAATACTAATCTGCCCCCAAAGTAACTGGTTAAAAAGCAATAATGAAATTACAGACACAATAGCTTTCCACCAACCTGCATAACTATCTGGTACATTCATTATGTTATTTTCGTAGTAATTCAATCGGATTGTTGCGTTGCGCCGCGTTTTTTGCTAATGTTTGTATGAAATCGTTGTCACTACTAACCTCTTTAGCTCTGTTTACAATGTCCTCCCGAAATGAATCCTCTGCCCGAAAAAAACCTTGTTTCGTTGTCTCTATGTATTCTTGATCTTGAATATCAATCATAACTCCAGTTTCAGGTTTATTTATTGAGAGTAGATTAAAAACATAATGATTGCGGTTGTCATATACTTTAACTATTAAGCCGGGTAATCCATTAAATTTATATGGGCCATCGTTATATGGCAGATCGGGGCTGAACCATGCACTCCAGCTTCTGCCACCAAAATAACATGTTGCTTTTTGCGTTTTATATCCACAGTTTATAGCGGTATCATCAGTTAAGTTCCAGTGAAAAATATCAAGATTCTCTTCAAACTTAAAGGTATCAGAAGGGATATGATCAGTGAAAGTTAGCTTCCCTTTGGGGTAGTTTTTAAAGATTTGATATAAGATTCCTGCTTTTGGGATCTGCGGATTAGTCATATAATCAATTACTTGCTTATTTGTCGTAAATCTTCGAGTTGCTGTATCTCTACTATAATTTGCACAATTTACATATTTACTAATTGTGTTACCCATGAACAAATAAAATGTTGAACTTCTGATGTTTGAAGGGTCTGTGGAATCCTGTTGATATTGTAATGAATATGTTACTACTATATTTGCAGGTTCGATGTTTTTGTATTTTAATCCAACAAATTGGGCGTATGAACAATTTGAGAGAAATACTGCTGATATAAATACTAAATTTTTCATTTGATTTTTTATATTACTAATTGAAGAGTTAAGTATTAGCATGCATGGCGAGAGGTTATTCTCACCATGCATGGCATTAATTATAATGTCAAACCTTAACAGTTTCCACAATAATAACATAGATAAAAATCAAGATCTGCCTGTGAGCAAACTACACCCGTGCAACCATGTCCATTGCCGCAATTTATTGAAACTGTTGAACAACTTGGTTGTACTGTTTCGTTTGCTTTAGCTGGTAAAGCAATTGCAATTAAACCGAAAAAGGCAAAACCAATTAATAATTTTTTCATTTTTTTGAATTTTTAATCAATAAATATTTGAATTATTTTCTTCCACTTTCGCAGTCAAACAGGCACAAGACATTGCATATGCGAACCTGCGTGGGTACTATTTAATTACGCATTAATGAATTACCCATAATGTTGTTTACCTTTGTTGCGCCTCTCTGTGATTTGGTTCGTACCCGATTAATTTTGCGATTTGTCAGTCAGCCTCACAGGGAGGCTTTCTTGTTTATAGTAGTGAAGGAAAGGGAAGGCTACTCCCTGCTTCAAAAAATATTTATTTTCTTTATTCGTTTTTACCAGAAATTTCACTTTATGTGAAACTTTGAGAAGAGGGTATTTTATTTATAGATAGTGTTACAAGGATAGTGTCGGGAAATCAGTTTTTGAAATATGTTGTTCAATTGATGTTATAATATTTGAAGTCTGTAGTTTACAATTGCGTTGGTAATTATTAGGCTCTTAACCTAGCATTGACAAGGCTTTTGAAAATAAGGAACATTCCTTTTCTACGAATAACGCCATTTCAAGCTGTTAGTAATAAGAGAATCGTTATTTTGCAATGCTATTCTTAACTACAGCCTATTTGAATTTGAATTACTAAATTTGGGTAAACATTGAATTATTTATCGTTTTGATTAAGTAAAAGTAAGATAAAAACAATTTGTAAATGCAAATGGGGGGGGCGTTTTTTTTTAAAAAGTTATCAACACCTATATATTATAACACATTATATAGTAGCACTATAAATGCAATAAAATATTTCAACACATAAAAATATATGTTGAAAAGCTATAAAATAAGACTAAACATCAATAGTAATAAAGTCTCAGCAAAATAGAGCTGTCGCTACTTATTATCTGTTAAGTCTATACTATATAATCCAAAAAAACGGGAAAGGTGATATTAATTTATGTAATTTAGATGTATTCTAAATAGAAGTAAAGTGAAAGGTGTGTTTTTGAAGGACTATTTATTACACACTAATCCTTTATTTCAGGATTTCCCTCGAAATAATCATTTGCTGTATCTCAGAAGTTCCTTCGTAAATCTGGGTTAGTTTGGCATCACGCATTAGCCGTTCCACATGGTATTCTTTTACATACCCATATCCCCCATGAATTTGAACGGCCTGGGTGGTAACTTCCATGGCAATTTCGGCGGCATAGTATTTTGCTAACGAACTGGCATATCCATAAGGCTGTCCCTGGTCTTTCAGCCAGGCAGCTTTCAGGCAGAGGTTTCGGGCATTTTCAATTTTTACAGCCATATCTGCCAGTTTAAAAGCAATAGCCTGGTGATTTGAAATATAGGTGCCAAAAGTTTTGCGTTCCTTCGAATATTGCAGAGCTCGTTCGAATGCGCCACTGGCAATTCCTAGTGCCTGTGCGGCAATTCCGATGCGGCCACCTTCAAGGGTTTTCATGGCAAAAGTAAATCCGAAACCATCGGC
>CAIWMA010000519.1 GCA_903913645.1 uncultured Bacteroidales bacterium
CTACCGGGAAATCATTCAAACTACCGATGTGTACTATTGGACATTGGAAAGACGGAATTATGATTGAGGAGTATTTGTTCTGGGATAATCAGACTTATATGAACCAGTTAGGATTAGGGAAATAAGCAGAAGGAATTGTTTAACCGCATCGAGTAGGAAGTGAGGGATTATTTCCCTCACTGTCCTCTCACACCACCGTACGTGCCGTTCGGCATACGGCGGTTTGTTAAAGTAATTTGGGCTGTGCATCATTAAAGTGAATGAAGGTGTTCAAAAACCCTTCATAACCCTCTTTCATGAAGAAACCGGTATTAAGCGTTGTTAACAAAATAGGGCTGTGAGCAACACGACAGTAGCCACTGCTGCTGTTTCCCCATTCATACGCTTTCTGTTTGTTGACTTGCAGTTTGAGAAGTTCCCTAACCCTTGTCTTACACTTCTTCCACGCTTTCCAAATCCCCATCCGTAGTCTTGTCCTTACCATTTCGTCCAGTTTCTGCATGACCGACCTTGCTTTCGCTATCCTATAGTAATTGACCCACCCCAAAACAATAGACTTTAATTTGGCTATCTTTTGTCTGGTGTTTAAGCCATTGTTACGTTTGGTTACCGATCGTACCTTGTCAGTTATGCGTTTAATGGATTTCTTCGCAATGCGGATGGTCCATTTCCCTTTGTCCCTGTAAAACGAAAATCCCAGTAGGGTACTTTCGCCCGGACGGCTGATTTGGCTCTTTTCTTTGTTGACCTTGAGTTTCAAATCTTCCTCTATGTACTTCGTTATGCTTTTTAGCACCCGATTAGCAGACTTCCTGCTCTGTACATAGATACTGCAATCATCGGCATACCTCACAAAACTGTGACCCCGACGGGTTAACTCCCTATCGAGTTCATCCAGAATTATGTTCGACAATAAAGGACTTAGCGGACTTCCTTGTGGGGTGCCTTCTATTCGCTGGCTTACAATGCCTCCTTCCATTATACCACTGCGCAAGTATTGGCGAATTAACCTTAATGTGGGTTTGTCACTAATCTTGCGCCTCAACAAGCCCATGAGTTTGTCGTGGTTTACTTTGTCGAAAAATTTCTCCAAATCAAGCTCTATTACATACACCTTGCCTTCGTTTAGAAAGCCCTGTGCCTTATGTACGGCCTGATGTGCATTGCGCCTGGGTCGAAACCCAAAGCTACAATCCGAAAAATTCGGCTCGTAAAACTGTCCTAACCATTGACTAATGGCTTGTTGTAGCAACCTGTCTTTTACTGTCGGTATGCCCAACATCCTTTTTCCTCCCTGTGGCTTGGGTATCTCTACCTTGCGTACAGGTGAGGGTTCATAGTTGCCTGTTAATACCTCCTGGCGTATCTGGGGGTAGTGGGAGTTCAGGTAGTCGCGAAGTTCATCGGTCTGCATACCATCCGTCCCTCCTGCCCCCTTGTTGCGTTCTACTTGCACAAGGGCTTTCTCCAGATTACGCCTGTCAAGAATTGTTTCAAGCATCTTGATTCTTCTTTGATTTACAGGGGAGTTCTTTTGCTGTGTCAAGGTTCTGCTAACCTCCTCTTACATTCTACTTCCGGCTTCCGGCCTTGCCTCATGTAAGCAGTTCTCTTACGTGTTTCCGGTTTCTTGCACTTTCTCCAGAACACCTTGCAATTTCATTCCCTTACTTTAACATTCAGCCCTTCTCCCCCATTCGTAGGGAATACTATGGCCTCTGCTGACTCCTGAAACTACCGAATTGCATCGCTGCAACCGTTTCCGCTCGGGCATTCGCACATGCCTCCGCCAGATTAGTCTCAGATCTCCCGGGGTAAGGTCATATCCTTTCTGTCCATGTAGCCTCTTCATTTACGTTGTAGTGTTCCGTGCAGTATCGGGCTTTTGTTTCTTATGCAACATCACCCACACAATCCCGCCTTATATGAAGTTTCTGTTCGTAGGCTCGAATATTTGCCGCCAGTTTCTTTCAGATTCGCAGTCGCCCACGACACCCTTGCTATTGGCTAATGATATGTACTGCAACACTCATTCGGGACTTGCACCCTATAGGTTATGACCATGCCCGACACACATAAAAAAGCCGTGAACTTTGGTTCGCGGCTTTAATCCGATCGGGCTTAATTGTGTTATGGCACCGCCGGGGTTTGTTTTACTTCAGCCGGAAGCTCA
>CAIWMA010000520.1 GCA_903913645.1 uncultured Bacteroidales bacterium
GGACAGTTTACACACTAGCCTTTATCTTGTGCATATCTATTACAATAAGTGCACAAAATAACATCGAGCTTAAAGGAACTGTTACCGAAGTTGGCGGGCAATCAGTAATTGGTGCTACAATTCGATTGAAAAATACAACAAATGGCACTATCACTGATGTTAATGGAAAATTTAGTTTAAATGTGCCTGATAAAAATTCGGTTATAGTGATATCTTCTATTGGATTTCAAACTCAGGAAATTCTGGTTGGAAGTAATGTCAATTTTGACATAAAATTAATACAAGATGTACATCAGCTCGAAGAATTTGTCGTAACCGGCTACTCTAAACAATCAAAAAGAGATATTACTGGAGCTGTATCCGTGATCCCTGCTGAAATTGTTTCCAGGACTCCTGCTACTGACATGGGAACTGTTTTGCAGGGTCGGGTTTCAGGTGTCAGTGTCGATGCCCAAGGCGGACCAGGAAGTATTTCCAATATTCGTATCAGGGGATTCGGGACCAATGGCAACAATGATGTTTTATATGTTATTGACGGCGTACAAATGAGAGGTGGAAGTAATCTGTTCAATATTAATGATATTGAAACAATTACGGTTTTAAAAGACCCTTCTATAACATCTTTATATGGGGCCCAAGGTGGTAATGGCGTAATAGTTATTACAACAAAAACAGGGAAGTCGGGAGCCCCTAAATTAGAATATAATGCTTATGTTGGTTGGGAAAGTCCAATAAAATATCCCAGCTCGCTTAACCCACAGCAGTATGCAAACGCGTATTGGGGATATTTACAAAATTCAGGGCTTCCACTAAATGATTTATATTATGGTAGCGGGACCAACCCTGTACTACCTGATTATATAATTGAAAGACAATCCGGTTCACCTATAATTGCCAGTGAAGGTGACCCAGCAGCAAATCCGGAGTTGTACAATCTTTCTTCTTACCGAATATTGCAGGCCAATAAGTCAGGAACAGATTGGTTCAGATCCGTATTGGGCACGGCATTTACTCAGAGCCATCAATTAAATCTGAGTGGAGCCACCGAAAAAAGCAATTATGCTCTCTCTCTAAACTATCTTAACAACACTGGTGTTCTTGTAGGAACTTACTTTAAACGGTATTCATTAAGGGTAAATACTGAATTCAGACCCAAAAGCTGGCTTAAGATAGGACAAAACACGCAATTTTCGTATAGCGAGGGCCAGGAAGTTGGCAATCACAATCCACAAGGATTATTGGCTGATTTATACAACCGCAGCCAGTTAATTCCAATGTACGACATAGCTGGAAACTATTCCGGTCCGAAAGGAATTCCTGATAATCTTGCACTACATGCCGGAGGTAATAATCCGCTATATGGACAAAATATGGCCCTGGCTAACAATCATGGTTTTAATTCAGGTGTTGTAAGTTCTGCATTCGTGGATATAGAACCGACCAAAGGATTGGTTTTCGAATCAAAATTAGGAATACAGTTTTATCCATACAGTTATAGATATTTCAGTGATACCATACCACAAAATGTTTATTCCTCTCCGTATAACTCTTTTTCGGAAGGCAGCGGATGGAGCAGTGATTGGCGGTGGTTAAACAAAGTGTCATATGACTTTAACTTCAAAAACATCCACAAAATCAGTGTTTTTGCCGCGTATGAATCCAGGGAATATATTATGCGCTGGAGCGGAGGTACAACGCCTAACCTGCCATATACAACGCCATCCTACTTAAATCTTAGTAACGGGGCTCCAAATCCGGATGGCGGTCCTTATAATACAGTTAACGGAGGCAGTGACGGGGCTTCAAATACTTCTGTTTTTGGAAACCTTAATTATTCCCTGCTTGATAAATACCTCATGAGTTTTGTTATCCGGCGCGATGGCTCTTCTAAATTCGGGCCTCTAAGCAAGTATGGTACTTTTCCATCCTATAGCATAGGCTGGCGTATTTCACAGGAAAAGTTTATGAAGAACATTACCTGGATTAACGACCTTAAAATAAGGGCAGCTATCGGAACTAACGGTAATGATGCTATACCTTCGGGATTATACTTAAATCAATATAATACTAACCCTTACATGAGTAGTTATGATTTAGGCGGTTTGAATAACGCTGCTGAAACGGGCGTAGGGTTATATCAGATCGGGAATCCCTATATACATTGGGAAACCAACAAAACTACAAACGTAGGGTTTGATGCATCGTTATTTAAAAGTCATATGAACATTTCATTCAGCTGGTTCGATAGAAAAACCAAAGACTTGTTGGGAGTTCCTCCTGTAACCGGCCTGGCAGGAGATGCTTTGGCACCTTATGAAAATATTATGAAATTCTCTAATAAAGGTGTTGAATTGGAACTGGGATACAAAAACGCTGTGAATGAATTAAATTATGATCTGAATTTCGAGATTTCAACCTATAAAAACAATGTTGATTATATTGATGGAGATCCTGATTCTCATCTCGACGGAGATTCGTATGCACCAACTCATTTCGCGCTCACGCGAAGTGTAGTAGGCCGACCGGTATCGAGTTTTTATGGATATGTTCAGGAAGGCATTTTTCAGAGTGCTGAAGATTACACTGCTTATGGGGTGACTCATCCAGGCCTCAAAGCAAGCAATGCTGCCGGTCATTTTAAATTTAAAGATATAAGTGGTGTTGATGGTATACCTGATGGGAAAATAGATGAATATGACAGAACCTTTATAGGTAGTCCTCACCCGAAGTTTAACTATGGCATTAACTTAACATTAAACTTTAAAGGTTTTGATTTGGGGATGTCTTTTCAGGGAGAATATGGCAACCAGATATTTAATTACTGGCGAGCTTATACCGTTTTTCCCGGGGCAATGGGTGAAGGAGCAGATAATACATGGAGTTTAACGAATACCGGAGCGAAACTTCCTATCTGGGATAACGTTGCAACCAACGACAAAACACCCTCCAGTTTTTTTATTGAAAATGGCTCATACCTGCGTTTTAAAAATTTGCAGTTTGGCTACACAATCGAAAACTCAAAGTACTTTAATAAATTACGTATGTACATCCAGGCAAATAATCTGCTCACCATTACAAAATATACGGGTATTGACCCGGAAATCAGCACTGGTGGTGCAACAAATGCAGGTGTTGACTTTGGTGGTAATTATCCTATTGCCAGAAACATCTTGTTAGGAATTAGTCTTGGATTATAAAACTCATTCATCAAACAAAAACAAGTATGAAACGAATAGTATTAATATCTTCTATTGTCGCATTGATTTTGACGGCATGTGATAAAAGTTTCCTTGATGTATATCCCCCCAATGTAGTAGGTGTAGAAGCTCTTGCCAATAAAAAAGGAGTCCAACAATTGTTGGTAGGCACTTATCATGACGTTACCGGATTAACTTTACGTTCAAGTTGGTGGAGCACATCCGGAACAAACTGGATTTATGGCGATATTACTTCTGGTGATGCCTACCGAGGAGGCAACAATGATGGTGCTGATGGAGTTATTATCGAACATTTCCAAGTTCAGCCGTCAACAGGTCATATAGCTGATAAATGGCGTTCGTGCTATGATGGAGTTGCCCGCAGCAATTCTGTTATTCTGGCGGCAAACGACGCAGCTGATATGACCGATGCCGAAAAGATATCAGCAATTGCAGAAGCCCGTTTTTTAAGAGCTCATTTCCATTTTGAAGCAAAAAAAATCTTTAATAAAATTCCTTTTATTGACGAAACAATTACAGATTTTATGGTATCCAATACAACTGATATCTGGCCGAAAATTGAAGCTGATCTTCGTTTTGCCTTTAGTAATCTTCCTGTTGTACAACAATATAAAGGCAAAGCCAATAAATGGGCAGCTGCGTGCTATTTAGCCAAATGTTATATGTTTGAAAAGAAATTTGCCGAGGCCAGAGCACTACTCGATTCAATAATACCTGCCAGTTACGGCGGAAATGGCGGTGGGAAAAACTCCCAGGGAATGCCTTATTCGTTATCACCAAATTTTGATGACAATTTCAATGCTGCCATTGAGAATAATTCAGAACAGGTATTCCAAATTCAGTTCTCGGTAAACGATGGTTCCTATGGCGCTAACGAAAACATAGGTGAATCAGCTAACACACCTGCATTTTTTCCATTATCAAGCTTTTATTCAACATGGAAACAGCCTTCATTTAACCTGGTGAATGCCTTTAAAACAAACAAATCGGGATTGCCCTATATGGATGCTTCGGGTAACGATACTTCAAATGTTACCAATATGACAAATGATCAGTTGATTAAAGGCACTTACTATAAATACAAAACCTATCAAGGTACAGTTGATCCACGTTTGGACTGGACCGTAGGTCGTAGAGGTGTGCCCTATTTAGATTGGGCTTCTCCGAGTTATTTTGGCACAAATGCTACCGGGTACTCGTCGTTTCCTACTTCTGATCCTAATTTCGGTTGGATCAATAACCGATTATTTGGCGGACCCTATGTACCTGTTAAAAACAACTACAGGGCAAGCCAGGTCGGCTTATATAGCGATAATTATGTTCAAGGTTATTTAGTAGGCAGTGCTGTTAATTATAGTATTATACGATTTGCGGATGTTTTGCTTTGGGCTGCCGAGTGTGAAGTTGAAATTGGTGATCTGAACAAAGCAAGAACTCTCGTCAATTATGTTCGTGAACGTGCATTAACAGGCAGAAAGGTAGAAGTGGCCAGTGACCAGTTTGGGAACTACGCTCCATCAGCACATTATGTTATTGGATTATACAATGATTCATGGGCAGATCAAACTTATGCGCGAAATGCTGTCCGGTTAGAAAGAAGACTTGAGTTAGCGCTGGAAGGCCATCGATTTTTCGACCTGGTACGCTGGGGTATAGCAGATACTTATATCAACAATTACTTGAATGCAGAAGAGCCAAGATTGCCTGCAAACCTCACAGGAGTTAGTTTCACAAAAGACAAAAATGAATATTTCCCAATACCACAAACAGAAATAGATCTAAATCCGAATCTTAAACAAAACTCAGGCTATTGATACAGTGGCAATGGCACAACTTAATACTTTTATTAACTTCATTATTAACCAACTAAACCCAAATAATTATGAAAAAACTATTACTTCTGATCTTGATTTCATGGATAGGCTTAACTAAAACTTATTCACAAGTTGAAATGGTTAAAAACGGCACTTTTGAAGATCCGTTGACTTATGGTGATGGATATGGATTTTATTCCGGATCAGCATCAGCACCTTTGCTTGATAATATGCGCGTTGATACTGTTGGTTATGAAGGTACTCACTCTGTCAGAATCTTCGATCACACATGGGGGACATTTTTATGGAACGAAGTATCAGGATTTTCTGATAATAGCGAATACACTGTAACTTTCTGGTATAAAGGTGCTGAACCGATGAAATTCTCAATGTTCCTGGGTCGTGATCTGGGCTACAATTTAGGTACTGACCCCGAAGAAATTGTCCCAGGCAATGCCATTGTAGCAAATGATGGTGCTAATGTCAATGCTAAGGTTGTTTGGACTTTAGCTGCAAAAGCTGCCTGGACAAAATTTACATTTACTTTCAAAATAAGTGATTGGCTTGGTAAAGACCCGGTTACAGGAGAACCTAATTTAAAAGCCTGCATTGCGATGTTCGAAAACAGCTCCTATGCAGCTGATGATGGAGCTATTAGTTACGTTGATAATTTGTCAGTTAAGAAAAAGGATTTGAATGAATTGGTTCAAAACGGCTCGTTTGAAACTCCATTAACCTACGGTGATGGATATGGATTTTATTCAGGATCTGCGTCCGCGCCATTACTTGATGATATGCGTACTGATGCAGCTGCCTATGAAGGAACACATTCTATCAGGATTTTCGATCATCTCTGGGGAACCTTTTTATGGGATGAAGTAACTGATTTTACAGAGAATGCCGGGTATGCAGTGTCGTTCTGGTATAAAGGAGCGGAACCTATGAAATTCTCAATGTTCATTGGCAGAGATTTAAAATACAACTTAGTCACCGATCCAGATCATATTGTTCCAGCAGATGCTGTGGTCGCAGATGACAAGACCAATGTAAATGCAAAAATTGTATGGTCGCTTGACAAAAAAACTGATTGGACTAAATTTACCTACAATTTCAACATCAGCAACTGGTTTGGCAATGATCCTGGAACCGGTGAACCTAATACAGGTAAATGCATCATCATGTTCGAAAACACATCTTATATTATGGATGATGGGACAACCAGTTATGTTGATGATGTTTCCGTGTACAAAAAAGGCATTATCACATCTGTCCCAAAAACTGATTCTAAGGTTAAAATAAGTATTTATCCTAACCCGGTAGCAAATTCAATAACTTTGAATGGATTGAATCCTGGAACTCAAATTGAGATATACAATTTCGCAGGCCAGGTTGTAAAGCGTTTACAGTATACCGGACAGGCAATAGATGTCTCCTCTTATAAAAAAGGCGGTTATTTTATCAGGGGAATAAACCCTATTGGAAACCAGTTGGTTGGCAAATTCATAAAGGAATAGTTTAGTACATTTGTTTAATAACTCATAACGGAAGGTGTCTCAGA
>CAIWMA010000521.1 GCA_903913645.1 uncultured Bacteroidales bacterium
CATGACCGGCAACCTATTCATGATCACGAGCATGATCACATTCATGATCATAACCATGATCACATTCATGATCATAACCATGATCATAACCATTCACATGACCATAATCATAATCATGAGAACGACCACGTCCATTCTCACCCGGATTCGCACGATAGCGTTCTCTTTACCCATTCGCATGATCATGGAGTGAAAAAAGTGATAAGCCTCAATGTGGATATACTCTCGGATAATAACAGGCTGGCGCAGATAAATCGTAAATCTTTTGAAGAAAGAAACGTGTTAAGTTTAAACCTGGTAAGTTCGCCAGGTTCAGGCAAAACAACCATTCTTGAAAAAACCATTCTGGCTCTTATTGCAAACAGAAAAATATTTGTGATTGAAGGCGATCAGCAAACTTTGTTGGATGCCGACAGGATTGAAAAATCAGGCGCACCGGCCATTCAGATCAATACCGGTTCCGGCTGTCATCTGGATGCAAAAATGGTGGAGACCGCATTCAGAAAACTTAATGTTGAGCCCGATTCAATACTCTTTATCGAAAATGTTGGTAACCTGGTTTGCCCTGCATTATTCGATCTGGGTGAATTCAAACGTGTAGTGGTAATAAGCGTTACCGAAGGCGAAGATAAACCGCTGAAGTATCCATATATGTTCAAATCCTCGCATTTGTGCATTATTAATAAATCGGATTTGCTTCCGTATGTTGATTTCAATGTTGATAAAACCATGGAATATGCCCAATCACTGAATCCGGACCTGGAGTTTATACTTTTATCGGCCAGAACAGGCGAAGGAATGGATTTATGGTATGAATGGCTCGGGAAGCAAGCATAAGAAGCCGTAAATGGTGTAACAAGTTTTTCTTACGTCAATTGCCTATATTTGCAATTTAATCAGCTTTAAAAAATAATTCCGGCAAATCATAACTATCTATTAGCTGATTCAACTTTGCAATGAAACCAAGGCTGCCTTTATTCCTTTTAATCCTTAGCATTTACTGTTCTCAGTTGATTGCCGCTGAGGGTTTTAATAAAACAGATAGCCTTAATTCGGCCTGGAATAAAATTAAGAATCCGAAAGAAAAGGTTGATGCAATTCTTCAATTCCTGGAAAAGCCTGAAAACCAGTTTTTGGATGATACAAAAGATTATGCAAAAAGGGCTTATGACATTTCCCAGCAATCGGATTATTCGAGGGGAAAAGTTAATTCGATGATAAAACTGGGTAATTGTTATTACAGGAGTAGCGATTACAACAAGGCAATGGAGTTTGCCCAGAAATCGAAGGAGATGGCAGAAGATATGAATTACGATAAAGAACTGGCAAATTCTTTTAACCTGATAGGTGTAATTTATTCTGAACTTGGCGATTACGACAATAGTTCCCCGTATTTCTTCAAAGCTTTAAAACTATTTGAAAAACTTTCGGACAAGGAAGGAATCGCGCGATCTTTGGGAAATATTGGTCTGGACTTTTACGATCAACAGGCGTATAAAAAGGCTCTTGAATATCTTAGCAATTCTTTATCTATTGCATTAAGTATTGATAATCAAATATTAATAAAAAAACAGTATAATAATATAGCTGATGTGTATGCCGATCAGCAGAAATATGACACAGCTGTAGTCTTTTTTCAAAAAGCACTCATAATCGAAAAAAAACTCGGTGATAAAATGGGTCAGGGTATAAGTATTATGAATATCGGATATATTCAAATGAATGAAGGGAATTTTAAGGATGCTTTTCTTAACTTCCAGCAATCTCTGGATATTGCTACCGAATTGAATAACCATTTACATATGGCTAAGTGCTACATTAACTTGGGTTATTGTTATTACGGAGTGAAAAATATTCCGGCCAGCCTTACTTATTTTAATAAAGCCTTGCTGGAAGGTCAGAAAAACGGGTATTACCGGGTTATAGCGCAATCTGCCAATATGCTTAACCAAATGCATACCGAAAAGCATGATACTTTGAATGCCTATAAATACGTCGTGTTGGAAAAACTGGCGGGGGATAGTCTGTTTGCTTTTCAAAAACAAAAACTTTCTTCCAAACTTGAACTTCAATACCTGTACGAGAAGAAGGAATTAAAAAAGCAGTTGGCCCAGCAAGCTAAAAACATAATAATGCTTATCATAATATTCAGTCTTATTGCCGGAATTTTTATTTTAGGATTGGTATTTTCTAGGCATCGCCTCAAGTCTAAACTTGTTCTTCTCGAAACAGAAAAAATAAAATCGGAATTGGATATCCGCGACAGGGAATTAACTGTTAACCTGATTTCATTGATTAAGAAAAATGAAATGCTTGCAGATATTTCGGGCAAACTCAGGCAGCTTGAACAAAATGCCAAAGGGGTTGAAGCGAAAGAGTCATTATCGCAAATTAGCCAGGAACTGAGAAATAGTACTGATGATAAAATGCTGAATGAATTCTCGCGTCGTTTTCAGGAAGTTCATGCCGGGTTTTATGAGAAGTTGCTTAAAGCCTATCCCGATTTGTCGCAGAACGAATTGAAGCTATGTGCATTCCTGCGGTTAAACATGTCCACCAAAGATATTGCTGAACTTACCGGGCAGCAACTCGCTTCCATTGATAAAGCAAGATACAGGCTCAGGAAAAAATTAAACCTCCCCAGCTCAGAGACAAATCTTGTAACTTTCCTTTCTCAAGTTTAAAAGTCATCGTTAAATCAAGATGTATCTCCAGGTCACATTACGAATTCTTCAGGTTGCGTCTGCACTTCCCCATTCCTGGGGGATATAATCCTATTCTGGACAGAATCCGTTAATATCTCAACATATTCATTACTAATAACATATATAGAAATGTCTATATAATGTGAAGATGTTTATTTGCCTGGTAGCGATTTTGTCCGGACAGATTATTTGTTTATCATTTAAAGCAGGAAGATATTTGTATTCTTAATCCAGGTATCATAGATGAAAAAGACAAACAAACATATCGCTGAAACTGAAAATTTGGCAGAAAATCCGGACCAATCTTCCGATTATGTCAAATACATTAAGATGTTAGAGTTGCAGCGAACTGTGCTAAACAAGATAATAGAAGCTGATTTTAGCACAATAAATGAAATAGCTTCAATTGATCCAGGTATTTCAGAATTTGTTTAATCATTAACCAACAAATATCCAACAATGAAAAAGAATCTAAATCTAACTTTTTTGCTCAGCGTTTTCATGGTATTTTACCTTAGCATTGAAAATGCATCTGCCCAATGGACTTCACCGGGACCTGATGGAGGCGCTGTTAGCCTGTTGACTGCCGCTGGTGATACGTTGTATGCTGTTGCGGGCGTTTTTTCGCCCAATGCCGAATATTTATATACTTCCACTGATAACGGGAGCAACTGGTCACCTATAGTCAGCGAAACCTGGCCTGCTACGCCATATGATAACAAAAAGGCGCTTGCTAAAATCGGCAACAGTTTGTTTGTCGGGACAAATAACGGAATATTCCGTTCGGACGACAACGGACTGACCTGGGTTAATAAATACCCTTCTGGTCCTGTATATGCTTTTGCCGGTGCTGATACTGCGTTATATGCTGGTGCTTATTATGGAATTCTTAAATCTACCGATAACGGGGAAACCTGGACATTTAACGATTTAGGCGGCGTGGTTAACGCAAATATTTCTTCGTTGGCAGTGAAGGGGAATAATGTATATGCAACTTCATTATCGGGTATCACAGTTCACTCCGAAAACAACGGTGCGACGTATGCTCCATATGAAGATATTTTCTTTGGCGGCACTTCTATTACTCTTATCGGTAACGATTTGTATGCAGGAACAATGTATGATGGCGTTTATAAATTAACAGACTGTAGCGGGCTCTGGGCCCAGGTTTACGCTCCGGTTTACCCGGACGGTAAGTATATCATAGGCCTGGTTGGGGATGAATCTGTAGTGTTTGCTTCAACATTAAATACAGGTGTAGTGCGTTCGACTGATGGCGGGGCCAGCTGGACTAATGTTACCACTAATGGCATTGTTCAATATACTAGTGAATATACCGGCAGCCCGTCAGTAATGACTTCTGCAGGTGTTTTTGTAGGCACAAGCAGCGGAATTTATAAAACTTCAGATACTGGAAATACATGGACTAAATCAGATGCCGGCATTCATGCGCATTACATCTCGCAGTCTAATGATCAACTGTCCTGCATTGCGACATTAGGAACTGATGTTTATACCGCATCGTATTATGGCGGTGTTTTTCGTTCCACTGACGACGGCCAGAGTTTCACCGATGTAAGCCTTGGTCTTTCGCTAAATGAACCCGATTGGCCAGGACACCCTAAGATGGTAGGCTCAAATTCCACAGCTATATTTTCAGGTGCTTATATGTCGACCGATAACGGAAAAACCTGGACTCTTCATAACTCCCCCGGCCATGTTGGTAAAGAGCCATGGATTGAACTTGGCGGTGTCTTAATTACTATTAACGAAATTGATGGGGTGTATTGTTCATTAGATAATGGCGCTACATGGGCGTTAAGTAATAATGGTATTAATACAGGGGAAATGGCAGAATTTACTAATTTGAGTTCCGATGGCGCGGTATTGTATTTAGGTGGGGGCACCTCGTTCTTCAATCAGTGTTCAGTATATTATTCCGCTGATAAAGGAGCCAACTGGCAGCAGAGTAATTGTGGAGTAGTATATCCAGGTATTGTTGGTGGAAAGTTTTTCTCTACAGGCAAGTCAATGCTGTTTTGTGGTGCAAATCCTGGCTGGGGTGAATATAAAGGTATCTGGCGTACAACAGATGGTGGTGCTAACTGGACCCTGGTGCTTGAGCATTGTTCCGTCATGACCTGGGCTTCCTCCGATAACACAATCTATATGTCGGGAACTACGCAATTTACATGGGGTACGAATACATATTGCATTTATTCATCTGATGATGACGGGGCACACTGGACCCTGGTTACCTCGCCTGTAAATTCGAATCCGGAAGCATTTGCAGTAGATGGATCTAATGCTTTTATGGGTGTAGGCAATGGCATTTCTTTGTCAAAGGATAAATGTGTAACATGGGAAAGTCCAAGTTATATACAAAACTACCCTAATATTTATATTAACAATATCACCATTTTCAACAATAAAATATATGCATCCGCACGTGGAGGCTCACTTTTGGTAAGAAGTCTCTCTGATTTCACTGAACCTACTATACCGGATGCAATTGTTGGATCACCAGCTCCATGTCGGAATTCATCTCAAACATACACAGTCACAAATGTGCCTGGCTATAAATACTCCTGGCAATTCCCGTCAGGTTGGGCTGTAACCGAAGGAGGAACTACTAACTCGATAACAGTAAAAGTCGGAAATACCACTGGCGTTGTGTTGGTAAATGCTATAAATGACTGGGGCAGTGGCTCGTCACAATACTATATAATTACGCAAACATTAGCACAACCTGCCACTCCTGTTATCAGCCAGGTTGGAAATACTCTTTCCAGCAATGCTGCATCAGGCAACCAGTGGTACCTGGACAATGCAATTATTGAAGGTGCAACTAATCCGACCTACGAGGTTGTCAGTAAAGGCGACTATAGCGTGAATGTTTTCTTAAACGGCTGCACTTCTGAACTGTCAAATACAATCAGTATGGTTATGACTGGCTTAAACGATAAGATTTCTAACCGAAATTTTGATGTTTATCCTAACCCAAATCATGGTCAGTTTACCCTGGCAATTACTTCGGAAACACAGGAAAAAGTTGATCTGAGAATTCTTGATAACCTTGGTAAAACTGTTTATCAAAAGACCGGACTTGCTGTAAATGGATCATTGAATGAGAATATTGATTTACATACTATCCCTGGTGGCATATACTCACTTGTTTTGCGAACAGCAAACAAGCAGGTTGTCAGGAAAATAGTAATAAAATAACAGATGTATTTAGCAGGTTTAAAGCCGATGCCATTTAGCTTGAGTTACTTACGCAAGATAAATGACATTGAGCCTAAGAGTCAATAACATTGGATGCGTCATTAATTCATTCAAATTACTTGAGTGCTGATCAAAAATCTTTAAAACAAAAACTTACTTATTCTTAAAATATGAAAATGAAAATTAACAGTGTGTGGCTTGTCTTGCTCATCATATTTAGCCTGGCGGGTGCATTTTATTACCTGAAAACGCAAACCAATAAACCAATTACAGCAAATAAAAGTGTAACTAAAGAAATAGCCGCAGCAGGAATACCTTCCCCAAAAGAAGAAGCGAAGCCCGCTGTTATCCTGC
This sequence comes from uncultured Bacteroidales bacterium, assembly GCA_903913645.1. Classification (GTDB taxonomy): domain Bacteria; phylum Bacteroidota; class Bacteroidia; order Bacteroidales; family UBA4417; genus UBA4417. The sequence goes on from CAIWMA010000521.1 coordinate 6,285, forward strand.
CAGCTAAACAGGAAATTGTTGGAAAGGAAATAACCTCCAAGAGTGCAAAAGAAGGAAAAATAAATCCCTTTAAAAAACAAGGCTCAAAAGCATTCGGATCAGAACGCGAAAATGAATCATCATTAAAAGAATCGGAAGAAGCCGACCAGCCGGATCAGTTTTCCAGGTATTTTAAGGATATCACTACCCGTATAGGTGAAGAAGAGTCGGGTTATAAAATGAATTACAAAACGGTTGAGCTTGAAAAGGCTGTGCAAAGGGCAAAGAAATCTCCAAATGCAACCGGATCACTTAACTGGATACAACGAGGCCCCGCTAATGTTAGTGGCCGTACACGTGCTTTAATTGTTGATCCCGACGATGCCACCCATAATACCTGGTTTGCAGGAGCCGTAAGCGGAGGATTATGGAAAACCACAGATGGCGGCGCTACCTGGAAAATCCTTTCTAATGAGTTTGCAAACATAAGTTCGATGGCTATGGCTGCATCCAGCCACAATGTATTGTATGTCGGGACCGGAGAAAGTTTTCCCGGAGGCACCGGGATGTTTGGGAATGGGATATGGAAATCGACGGATCGCGGTGTAAGCTGGTTGCAATTAGAAAGCACGGCTACAAATGCCGACTTTGAATTTGTGAACAGGCTGATTGTTGATCCGGCGGATGAAAATATTGTTCTGGCTGCTACAAAATCAGGTGTATTAAAATCAACAGATGGAGGATTGGGTTGGACGAAAGTGTATGCAGATCATAACGTTGAAGACCTGGTGGCTGATCCTACAAGTTTTAATACGTTGTTTGGAGGAGTAAACTCTTTTGGTATTATTCGCTCAACCGATGCTGGCGAAACCTGGTCGGCTTCCAACGAAGGGATTGCGGCAGGCGTAAGGTATGAAATAGCTGTTTCACCGGTGGATCACAACAATGTGTTTGTAAGTGCAAGTGTTTCATCTACAGCTTCAAGAGTTTATTTCTCCAACGATAATGGTTTAACCTGGAAAATATTCAACGATGCCCAGAACTTTCTTTCGGGGCAGGGAGATTATGACAATGCCATTGCAGCCCATCCGTATAATGCCGACGAGGTTTATGTGGCGGGTGTTGATACCTGGAAATTAAAATTTAATGGTGTTTCCACAACTACTAATATTATTAAGAATTGCTTTGCGGAAAATACTTCGTTTTTGTCGTTCATAAATTTTAGTGGCGATTTCTTAGGTGGTGGGATGAACTCAACAGTAGGTACTCACGTTCAAACATTAGACTGGACATCGGTAGAAATCCGCTTCGGGCAGGGCCTGACACAAAAAGCACATCGTTTTGTAGTCCCTGACAATTCCACTTCGGGAGTTCCAGCCGCAGACTATAAATATACTGATTATGTGGATGTGCCATTCCAGGTTTGGGATGTTACCAAAAACAGGCAATTAATGGTTTCCTTCCGTGATCAGGAGAAAGACGGCGCTTTTAATTTATATGGAGGGAATACATCGAATGTGTCTTATGGCGCATTAGGAAGGGAATATATTTATGTACATGCTATTCCTTATGATTCTGTCGCACCTAACCTTGCAATCTCAACCTTAACTACCGGTGGGCATTTGTACAAAACGCTTTATATGTTCTGGCCGACTCTGGCTGACGGTGCAACCTGGGATGCAGCTAATTTACCAACGTCAAAAGTGGTTGTCGATTATGGTAAAGTAACCAACATCACAGGAGTGAAAACGAGCGTAGCCGACGCATATGGATTTTATGGCGGACCCAACGCCTATAATCAGACTGGCGGTGTACAAACAACAGACATTCCCGGTCCTCATCCTGATGTTCATAATATAACCATTATACCGTTAGGTAATGGCAATTTTAAAATGGTTGGAGGAAATGATGGCGGCCTTTCGGTGTCCAACAATAACGGTGCTACTTTTAATGAGATCCGGTCCAATTATATCACCACCCAGTTTTATGGTGTTGCAAAAAATCCTGATAAAAATGAGTACATAGGAGGTATGCAGGATAACGGAACCTGGCAATCGCCTCCGGGAGAGGATGCCTGTGACACATCGAAATACTATTTCCAGCTTATGGGAGATGGATTTGAGTGTTTGTGGCATGCCAACAATGCTAATAATATACTGGGGAGCATATACTCCAATGTAATCGGGCGAAGCTCTGACGGTGGTATTTCATGGGTTCAGGCCAGCGGTATAGAAGCTAATGATGGCCCGTTTATAACCAAACTATCCGTTTCCATGGCGAATCCGGATTTGGTTTTTGCCGTTGGAAACGCCGGTTTATATCGTTCAACAGATTTTGGTGAAAATTTTAGCCTGTATCCTGTTTACACGAATTGGGCGA
>CAIWMA010000522.1 GCA_903913645.1 uncultured Bacteroidales bacterium
AAAATTAATATCAATCTGGTTCAGATTGGTTTTTTGCAGATTGGGAGCAAGGCCGCTCTGAAAGGTCTTTTGCAGTTTCCTTCGGACCTTTATTAACCCATCTATCTGGCTCTTAAGCAGTTTTAGGTTAAACGGCTTTATTACGTAGGAATCGGCACCGTGTTTGTATCCTGAAACCTGGTCTTCAATATCCGACTTGGCCGTAAGCAATATAACCGGGATATGCGAAAGCATCGGATCTTCTTTTACGTTCTGACACATGGTTATGCCGTCAACCAATGGCATTGTAATGTCGGCAACAATTAAATCGGGCAACTGGCTTTTGGCCAATGCCAAACCTTCAGCCCCGTTAAACGCACAAATAACTTTATAGAACTCTCCTAAACTTTCCCTGATAAATGAATTCAGCTCCGTATCGTCTTCTACGATCATAACTTTAACTGAACTTTCCACAAATCTTTCTTCCTTTAAGTATTCCTGCTCGGGAAACACAATGCTTTCAATATTCCCGCTTTCTTTTATCCAATCCTTGCTTTCGTATATTTCGGATGAGATAGGGATTACAAAGGAGAATGTTGAGCCTTTCCCTTCAATACTTTCTGCTTTAATTGCGCCATTATGCAACTCAACCAACCGTTTTGTAAAATTTAGCCCTATTCCTGAGCCCGAATAATCAGGTCCTGTTGAAGTATTCCCCACTACCCGTTTATAGCGATCGAAAATTTCAGGGAGATCATGTTCAGGTATTCCTATACCATTATCCTTAACCTTTACTTCGATGTAATCAATTTCTTTTCCTTTCAACGAGTTTTTAATGCTGCTGTATTCATTAATTACTTTGTCCTGAGATTTACGATCAACTATCACTTTGATAACACCTTGATAGTTTGTGAATTTTAGTGCATTTCCAAGTAAGTTACTGAGTATTTTTTCATATTTGTCACGATCTAACGGAATGATTAAATCCTCGACCAGAAAAATAAACTCAATCCCGATTGTCTTGCTTTCAGCCAGGAATATGAACGGCTCAACATACAATCGGGTCAAACTTACTACGTCAGTATCTTCAATATACAAATTCAAGGTATCACTCTCCAGATTTTTAAACATAAGTAACTGATTGACCATCTTTAACAGCCGTTCAGTATTATATTTAAGCCTGGATAAAACAGGGGAATTTTTTAAATCGGCTAAAGGAACAGTAGGTAATTTCTCTGCAATTCCATAAATAAGCGTAAGAGGTGTCCTGATTTCATGAGAAATATTTGTAAAAAATTTAATCTTCATTTCGTTGATCTCTTTCTCACGCGAATGTTCATTATGCTCAATTTCAAGCTCTTTCTTATACAGCTTCGACCGTAGAATAATCCGAAAAATAAACAATAAAGCAGCACTTACTGCAGCAAAATAAAATAGAATTGCCCACCATGTCACCCATGGTGCTGCAATAATTTCGATGGTCAGAACGGCAGGTTTTTCCGACCATATGCCATTGTTATTCTGTGCTTTAACTTTAAAGGTATACGTACCGGGGGCCAGGTTGGAAAAGCTGGCCCGGGTTCTGTTTTGCTCATAAACCCAATCGTCATTAAAGCCTTCCAGCATATAAGCGTATTTAAGCTTGTTGGAAGCGATGTAATCAAACCCGACAAAATCAATACTGAATACCGGGTATTTATGACTAAGTCTGATTTTATGGGTATAGGCCAGGTTGGTTTCTAAGAGTTCAGTTTCATCACCGGGATAAACTTTCTGGTTAGAGATATTTAATGATTTTAACACAATCTTTGGAGATTGTTTATTTTCATCACCTAAGGTTTTTGGATTAAAGTAAGTAAGCCCATTATTCCCTCCGAAATATATCGTTCCATCTGCTTCCCTGAAGGTCGCCCGCTGATGATATTGTTGATTTCCGGTACCCTCGTTAAGATAATAGTTTATGAATTCATTCTTTTTATCAAAATTTGACAAACCGTAGGAAGTACTCAGCCAAAGCCGGTGGTTTCGGTCTTCAGTGATTCCGATTACATCATTGCTAGGAAGTCCATCTTTAACTGTATAGTTTAAGACTGTTTTGTTTCGCAAATCATAACTGAATAACCCGTATTTAAAGCATCCTATCCATACTGTTCCGGCTTCATCTTTAAATATAGTTGTAGCTTCGCTGGTTTTATTCGATTCAGCTTTCGATTTATCTGTCAATGAAATAACAAAATCAGTGGAACTTTTGTACTCAAAAATACCTCTTCCATAAGAGTTTATGATAAAATTACTGTTTCCGATAGGAACGATCTGGTTGATATTGTTCCCCATCTTTGTACTATGAGCAAGGTAGGTTCCATTTAAATCGAATTTAACAATCCCGTTGGAACCGGTTCCGGCCAATATTATGCCATCGGTTGATTCACAGAAAACATTATAGCCTACGCTGTATTGCAAATAGCTTTGATCGTTCGACATACTAAACGGTGGATGGACCAGGTTTATTTTCCTGCTGACTGTATTGAGGATATACAGGTTTTCTTCAGTACCAATCCACAATTTATTCTGTGAATCCAAAAACATAGCCTGCACATGATTGCATGAAAACGAACCATTTTGCTTGGTTAGATTTTCAATTTTCTTTGTTTTTTTATTGTAAATAACAAGGCCATAATTTCTGGTACCCAGGTAAAGATGATCACTATTATCGGAAACGATACAGTTGACAAACTTCTTGTCAATGTACTTATTTAATACATTATCGAAATTGAAATTTTTGCGCTGCTCAAATGAAACATCAATTCCTGCATCGAAAGTTCCAACCCAAACATTATTATTTCGGTCAGCAAAAATTGTCCTGATAAAGGATGAGCTGATGTTATTTATATTGTCTTTATTATATTGCTGTATTTGACCGGACTTTATATCATAAATGAACAAGCCGTCTGTTTTGGTTCCAATCCAAACTATACCCTTATTAATTTCAATATTTGTTATTTCGATATTCTGGAGCACATTCAACATGGCAGGAATTTCACCGAAAGTCAAGAATTTACGCTTGTCGATGTCAAAAATCTGAATTCCGGTATTTGATCCGATCCAAAGGTTATTTCCAAGAATTTTCCCGCAATTTAATCGCTTTGAGCCCGGTTTACTCTTTTCGGAATTCAGTTCATATTTTGTCAGCTTGTTTAATCCTGGATTATACAGGAATAAATAATTCTGATTAGCAGGCAAACACCATAAGCCATTATCCTTATCGGCTATCAGCTGATTGATCAGTATATCTTTTGGGACTTTTTCAAGACGGATCATCGAATTCTTTTGATGATTGTAATATTCAAGACCCGAAAAAACCGGTGCCCCATAAACAACATTTCCCAACACCGTTAAAGAAGCGTAGCTTGTTTTCTCTGAACCCACCCTCTGCATCTTTTCTTTTTCGATATCATATTTATTCAGGCCACTATTTGTACCGATAAAAAGTTGTTTGTCCTGAACAACCAGGCTTGTTATAAAATCATTAAATAAAGAGTTTGAATCCTTATCACTGTAAAAAAAATGCTCAAATGAGTTTCCATCGAAACGGTCTATTCCTCGTGCGGTACCTACCCAAATAAAACCCAGATCATCTTCGCAAAAAGATGAAATTGATAAATTTGACAGTCCATCTTCAAGTCCAATGATATTAAAACTCTGGGGGTGGAGTTTATCTGATTGCCCAAAGAGATTGCATTGCAGGAAAAGAAAAACCGGCACAATAAGTATCAGCCTGAATTTTGGGAATTCGCCATCCATGGGGAAAAAGAATCAATTTTGGGCTCAAAGATAAATTAATTCATATATAATCAACCAACAAAAGTTGCTGCCTGGTTAAATTTCAAATAAGCAAGAACTCAGTCAGGCGGCTTTACTTTTGAGTTTTGATTTAACAAAAAGGTTGACTTTGTTATTCAACAGTATTCGACCAAAAATGAATATACCGATTAAATATTAATATTTCTCAGGGCTGATTCTATACCATTTGCCTGAACTCGCTTGGATTTTTCCCTGTTTTATTTTTAAATAATCGCGAAAAATAAAATGTGGATTGAAATCCCAGCTCATATGCAATCTCTTTCAATGGTTTATGTGACATTAAAAGCATTTCTTCGGCTTTTTTAATCCGAAGTTGCAGATGGTACTGTAAAGGTGACATACCTGTATATTTTTTAAACATACTCCTGAAATAAGAGTATCCTGTATTTAACCCACTGGCCAATTCACGGGCATCGATATTGGAATTTAGATTGTCGCGTATGATAAAACAAGCCTGCCGGATTCTCTTTTCAATATCCTTTCCTTCAAATTCTTTATTTTTAATAATTGAAATTATTTGCCCGATATATGTAATAATGAGCCCTGTACAAATTTGCTGATATCCAACTTTCTCAGAAAAAGCATTTTCAAACAACAGTATGAATATATCATGAAGTTCCTTTCTAAAATCAACCTTAATAATCGGAGTTTCCTTTTTGAAAAATTCGGATTTCAGAAATGTTTCAGCCAAGGGCCCGTTAAAGCCAATATAATGTTCTTTCCATCCTGTTCTTTTCAAGGGCCTGTATCTGTGCCATTCGCCTGGGAAAAGAACCAATATGGTCCCAGGTGTAATCCGAAATGAACCGTGTTTATTTTCAAATACTCCAAATCCTTCAGTAATGTAATTTATCTGGAATTCCTGAAGTATCCGGCCTTTACTCCAGTCGAAAGAATATCCAGAAGGGTGGCCGGAAGGTGGATAATCGGTATTTTTTTCAATGCCAGCTTTTCCAACCGTATTAAGATGTAATCCCCATTCCTTATCTTGCTCAGATGCAGTAATATATTTAAATTTATTTGTCATATATTTAGTGTCATTATGTGCAAATATATAAACATTTTGGCTATTGATGTTTTTGTTTGACAAAACTACTTTTGCTACCAATATGTTAGTCATAAGACGAAATTCATCATTTATAAATAATCTCTTATTAAAAATAAAAAGAAAAATGAAGCAAGACATTATCGCCATTTTCGATATTGGGAAAACCAATAAGAAAATACTTCTTTTTGACAAACAGTTAAAACTAGTATACCAGAACGAACGCAAAATTGATGAAGTTTTGGATGAAGACGGATTTTCATGTGATGACCTTCCTTTGGTTGAAGAATGGATTTTAGAAGAAATCCACCAGCTTTCATTAAGTAAGGATTACAACCTCAAAGCTGTAAATTTTGCAACGTATGGAGCTACATTGATATATCTGGATAAAGATGGGAAGCGGCTCACACCGGCGTATAACTACCTGAAACCTATGCCGGAAGATGTTTTAGCAGGTTTTTACCAGAAATATGGCGGCATTGAAGAGTTTAGCAGGAAAACCGCTTCACCAGCTTTAGGTATGCTCAATTCGGGGCTGCAAATTCTTTGGCTAAAAAAACACAAACCGGAAGTCTTCAACCAGGTAAGTAGTATTCTGCATTTGCCGCAATATTTTTACTTCCTGGTAAGTAAACAAATTACGTCGGAGCTAACCTCAATCGGTTGCCATACCGCCATGTGGGACTTCGACAACAATTGTTATCATGCCTGGCTTGAAAATGAGAAGATTCAACTGCCTGTGCCTGCTGCCAACGACGAAGCCACAGAACTGATAGTGAATGACCAGAAAATTCAGGTCGGCATTGGCATTCACGATAGCTCCTCATCATTGGTTCCTTACCTGAAGGGCAGTTCAGATCCTTTTATTCTGATTTCCACAGGTACCTGGTGTATTTTCATGAATCCGTTTAATGACGAGCCCTTAACTGCAGAACAACTAGAGGAAGATTCACTTTGCTACATAAGTACACGCCAGAAACAGGTAAAATCCTCGCGTCTTTTTATGGGTCACATTCATGATGTTAATTCGCAAAGAATTGCTGACCATTTTAGTGAAAACAGCGATTATTATAAAAGTATAGAAGCAAATGAACTATTTGTAAATAAACGGTTTCGCAACCCTATGTTTTTCAAAGATGGCATAAACGAAGACTATATCGATTCATCGGTAGATTTATCAATATTCAAATCAGCAGAAGAAGCTTACCACCAACTGGTAATTGATATTACTTATCTCGCATTGCAGTCGCTAAAACTGGTGATTCCTCAAAACGATACTACTTCCTCAGTATATGTAACCGGTGGTTTTGCTCGCAATACTATATTTTTACGGTTACTTGCTACCCTGCTTCGTGGTAAAACACTATATACATCGGAAGTCGACAATGCCACAGCCTTTGGTGCTGCTATCACTTTGTGGAATAAGGCATTTACCGGCAAGGAACCCATCCTTGATCTGGGATTAAAGAAAATAGAGGCATTTAAATAATTGGCTCTATCACGAATTGAATGGAAATTGTTTTAAAAAGGTCGGAAGTCCGAAGTCGGAAGACCATAGAAAGTGCCAATTTGAAATTTGGCCCAATTAAAGGAAAATTTATGAAGAAAGGCAATTGCTCTACAAATTCCTGATTTCACAGCTAAATGAGGTTTTCATGGGAACTTCTGACTTCCGTCTTCTAACTTCCGACAAAATACATATACCCACTAAAATAACAGTAGAACCAACTAATTCAGTAAAATCAGCACAACCGTGAGCGAAAAACTAGATACACAACTTATGCATCCCCGCGATCAGATAGCCATTATTATCAGCCGGATATACCAGCGTGGATTAACTACAACATCCGGTGGGAATATTTCGATGATCGATGATAACGGAGATGTTTGGGTAACACCATCAGCCGTGGACAAAGGTTCCCTGAAGCCTTCGGACATTATGTGTGTAAAAAGCGATGGAACCATTATAGGTCCTCATAAGCCTTCATCTGAATATCCCTTCCATATTGCCATATACAAGAGTCGGCCTGATATAAAAGCAATAATACATGCACACCCTCCAGCACTGGTTTCATTCAGTATTGTTCGCCAGATTCCTGATACCAATGTAATAGTACAGGCTAAAAAAATATGTGGGCCTATAGGTTATGCGGCGTATGAATTACCGGGAAGCTTTGCCCTGGGAGAAAAAATAGCCGACGAATTTAAAAAAGGTTTTGATGCCATCATAATGGAAAACCATGGTACAGTACTTGGCGGTATCGACCTGGTAGATGCTTTTCAGAGGTTCGAAACATTGGAGTTCTGTGCACGCACTATTTTGTATGGCACTTCTCTCGGAGAGGTACTCTATTTAACTGACGATCAGATTGATGAGTTCGATAACCAGGTACCAGGTTTAATGTCTGAAATGGATTCTGTTTCTTATCCTTCGGACTAACGGGAAAAGCGACTTGAGATTTGTAACATAGTACATCGTGCTTGTGACCATGGCTTAATGCTTAGTTCATACGGAACCGTATCAGCCCGCTGGAGGGAAAATGACTTTCTGATCACTCCAACCAACAAACCGAGATGGGATTTGCGCCTAAATGATATAGTGCAGATTAAAGACGGGAAAAGAGAGCCTGGTAAAGTACCAAGCCGTTCTTCATGGTTGCACCAAGAGATTTATAAGCGAAACCCGGGTATTAATTCAATAATACTTACTCAGTCGCCTTATTTAATGGCATTTGGTGTATCAAACAGTACTATTGATGTAAGAACAATACCTGAAAGCTGGATTTTTTTACAAGATGTAGCTACATTGCCGTTTGGCGCTCATTTCCGGAAAGCGACACATATCCCCGAATTATTAACACTTCAGAATCCTGCAATCATTGTAAGCAACGATTCAGTAATAATTACTGGTGATAAGCTTCTGCAAACTTTCGACCGCTTGGAAGTAGCCGAATTCAGTGCAAAATCAATAGTTTTAAGTGCACATTTTGGAAAAATGGTACCTATAAATGATGATCAGGTAGAAGAACTGCGTAAAGCGTTTTTAAAGTGAACAGATTTAGAATGTGCAACGCATAACACTTTTTGCATACTGAATATTACCTGTGATCTAATATTTTGAATCAGTAAAAGTTGTAGCTTTACTGAAGATAGAATATTATATGCAAGTTATCCAACACAGAAATAAATAAGGAATATCCTTTCATATTTCTGTGTTAGCCATTATAAGTGAGTTCCCTCAATCGTTTATTTGTAATAAAATCATCATGAAAAATAATCATCATGAAATTTAAAGGAGTTATATTTGACTTAGATGGGACCTTGGTTAATTCACTTGAAGATCTGGCAGATTCGATGAACAATATTCTTAAAAGTCACAATTTCCCTACTCATGCACTTTCGGATTATAAACATTTCATTGGCAACGGAATCCGGAATCTTGTATATAAAACCTTACCTGAAGCTAATAGATCCGATGCATTAATAACTGAATGTTACAATCAGATGATGAGGATTATCGTAACAATTGTATTAGTAAAACAAAACCATATGATGGAATTACCGGATTACTTGACGAATTAGTTTTCCATAATATGAAATTGGCAGTATTTTCAAATAAGGCTGATGAATTTACTAAGCAAATAGTACTGGCCTTGCTACCAAAATGGAATTTTGAAGCAATAGTAGGATTAAGTTCTGAAGAATATAAAAAACCAAACCCCTTTGTTCTTTTGCAAATAAGTGAAAAATTCGGGATCAGGCCTGAAGATATAATCTATATGGGTGATTCAGGAACTGATATGCAAACAGCTAATAATGCAGGAATGTATGCAGTAGGAGCGTTATGGGGTTTCCGGACAAAGGAATAATTAACATCAAACGGGGCGATGTATCTGATAAACAAACCTTTGTATCTGCTTAAAATTTTAGAATTGTTTATAGGTTAATGATTTAATTTGCGAAACTATCAAAATTTGAGCTTAATAGAAATAATACTTAAACCCGACAACAAAAAATAGCTAGTAATGTAAATTGAAGATTTTGTTCTCTACACAAGCACTTACGTTAATAGACCAGGCTCAATGAGGAAAACGATACTTTTTATTTTCTTAATTGTATACTCCATATGTGTCTCAAACTTTAATGATATTGTAAGTTTATCCTGAATGCTATTCTTTAAATGTAG
>CAIWMA010000523.1 GCA_903913645.1 uncultured Bacteroidales bacterium
CCGGGGTTGAATACTACATTCCATAAATTGATGGAGATCATCCAGAAAAGCAGATGCATTGCGATGATCAGTTGTTTTTTATAGTTTCTGAATTTCATGGCTTCTGTTATTTAACACGGTTTAATGTCAGCATGGCTTGTTGGTTTTCCCAGTCAATAAAACGGAGTTCTCCGGCATAGCGATCAATCATTTCGGTGAGCTGCTCCGACGATCCGGTTAGCAGCAGCCTGTTGGCACTGTTTACCCACTTATAATTAACCCTCACTCGTTTGTTTTCGATCATATCCTTTATACTTTCTTCGGCCAGCCACGAAACAACCAGTTTTTTGTTGTGTATTCCGACCTTCGCCAGCGTGTGAGCAGTAAAATAGCTCTCTGTTGCAAACCGGCTTTTATCCATTAAAGTGTTGCCCTGTGGCATAAAATCAGCATACAGATTGTTATTCACACGGAAAAGCACCATTTTGAACTGGTATTCTGTAGAATCGGCCTGGCCTCTGATCAATTTTACCTTGTAGTAATCCATTGGTCTAAAGACTGCAGAATCCTTACCATTCTTGGTTTTTACGCTTTCTTTAGAAATAAAACGTTCAATTTTCCACAACGAAGTAGTATCTGCCTGTCGCCAGACAGAAGGAGATTCCTCTTTATCACCAGGTTTGATCTTAGCCAGTAACGGAATGGCATTCCATTTCCCTTCAATTTCATGTAACAGAATTACATCTTTTTCGAGGTAAAATGGATTCAGCGAACAAATCATTACAAAATCGGCACATCCTGTTATAGCCAGGATTAATGCAATTACGATAAGTACTTTAAAACGATTCATGATACCAAAGTTTTGAATTTCTCGAACGAAGGTAAAATGGAATTAAAGCTTAAAAAAATTATTTCGATGAATAGCCTTGCTTTTTCGATGGAGAGGATATTTTGTAAATTTCAGACGGCTCCAAGCCGATATTTTTCCATGCCTACTAAGCCGATTCTCCAGAAAAAGGATTCTTCCGGGCACAAAAAAAGCCCTGCTTCACAGCAGGGCTTTACAGAATAATGTTTTGAATATATTAAATCACTTTAACATTTACTGCATTTAATCCTTTTTTACCTTCTTGAAGGTCAAAAGACACTTGATCATTCTCTCTGATCTCATCGATCAGGCCTGTAACGTGTACAAAATATTCTTTGTCCGATGCGTCATCTTTGATAAATCCAAATCCTTTGGAATCATTGAAAAATTTTACTGTTCCTTTACTCATGATATTTTATTTTATTTTGATTTTCCGCAAAGATATATTATAAATACATAGCTATTACATTTTTTAAATAATAATTCAAAACTATTTAATATAAATTGTGAATATATTTTATTGCACTTTTTATTTTCAGCTACAAGTTGACTTATTAAAATGAATTCAGCATACCCTGTTTCATATTATTTGAAGAATTCTGAACCGATTCCAGTAGTTTATTGCAAATTAAATTTCGCACAGAATGTCTCGTATATCGCTGAATAACTGGTACATACAAGTTGATAATTTATTCTGCCTCAAGGCCTGGGCATTTTTTTTGCCCGTTAACTATCAAACAGTTACAATGCGCCTTATATTTGTATAAGTCTATATCTGCTATTCATTTTTCAATGTCAAAATTGGTCAAATTAAGATAATTTTAACCTTTAATTTTGAAAATATGTTATCAGGAAGTTCTACTTTCCAGAATAATAACCTGCAAACTGACTCCATTTTAACTAAAAATCAACTCAAAAATCTCAAAAACCTTCGTGTTCTTGGCGTATGCCTTGGAGCTTCAACAGTTTCGTTTGTGAAGCTTTTTGCAAACCAGCAAAATGCCATTTTAATAGAAGAATTCAGGTCCATTAACCACGTAGGAAATCCGAAATCAGTCTTCCTGGAAAACCTGAAACATTTTGCTGCAACAGGAATACCTGTTGTAGTGACGGGACGAAAATTCCGGAACCTGGTAACTTTAAAAACTATCTCTGAATCGGAAGCTACAGAATATGCGGTGAAACGGTTTATTGAGAAAGGACTGCAATTCTCGGCAATTGCCAGCCTTGGCGCTGAATCTTTCGTTGTATATGCACTTGACGAAAACGGAAAAATCAGGAAACTGATTTCCAAAAACCAGTGCGCCTCAGGTACGGGCGAATTTTTCATGCAGCAAATCGGAAGAATGAATCTTTCCGTTAGTGAGGCCGTTGATATCTCGCTGAACTCCATTCCTTTCAGGGTTTCCGGCCGCTGCTCGGTTTTTTGTAAATCCGATTGCACTCATGCCTTGAACAAAGGAATTCCAAAGGACCAGGTAGCTTCTGGTCTGGCATTGATGATCGCTGAAAAAGCCGAAGAATTGCTTAAGAAAGTTCATAACGACAAATTTATGGTCGTGGGTGGTGTGGCTCAGAACCAGGCTGTTATTCAGTTTCTCAAACAAAAACACCCCAATATATATATTCCCGAAGAAGCCGCGTACTTTGAAGCTTTAGGTGCCGCACTTTATGGAATTTACAATGAGATACCCTTATACCATCGGGAGGATGAGATTTTTGTAAGAAATGAAAGCCTGTTTACATTTCATAAGCCTCTTTCAGAATTTACTCATTTGGTTCATTTCAAGGAAGAAGAAAAAATGGTAGCTGATAACGGTAATGAATGTATCCTTGGAATCGATGTAGGATCAACCACAACCAAAGGAGTCATTATCCGGAATTCAGATTGTAAGATGGTGGCTGCAGAATACATCTACACCCTTGGCAATCCGATAAAAGCGTCAAAACAAGTCTATAAATCGCTTCTCAAACAGGTGAATAGCGAAATTAACATCATTGGTCTTGGCGTTACAGGATCAGGGCGGCACCTCACAGCTTTGCATGCTGATACGCGCGGAATTATCAATGAAATATCTGCTCATGCCCGTGCTTCCGTGTTTTTCGATGCAGATGTGGACACGATTTTTGAAATTGGTGGACAGGATGCAAAATACACATATATCAATAACAAAGTTCCGGCCGATTATGCCATGAACGAAGCCTGCTCGGCCGGAACAGGTTCATTTATAGAAGAAGCTGCCTTTGAGTCTTTGAAAATTAAACTTAATGAAATAGAGCCTGGTGCAATGAATGCGGGCAATCCGTTGAATTTCAGGGATCAATGTGCCGCATTAATTGGTTCGGATATTAAATCGGCATTGCAGGAAAATTTCGCAAGGAAAAATATTCTTGCCGGCCTGGTGTATTCCATTTGCATGAATTATGTAAACCGCGTAAAAGGGAAACGCCCTGTCGGGAAAAAAATATTTATGCAGGGCGGAGTTTGCTACAACAAAGCCATTCCAATAGCTATGGCTGCCATTACTGGTAAAGAAATCGTTGTTCCGCCACATCCCGGGCTGATGGGAGCTTTTGGAACCGCACTAAAAATTAAAGAAGAGCTGGAAGACGGATCGCTGTTGAAAAAGAAATTTAGTTTAAACGATCTGATAAACAGGGAATTCACTTCAGGGAACTCATTTATTTGCAAAGACAAACTGAACGGCTGCGACCGCAAATGCGAAATCAGCGTTTTTGTTATTGATGGAAAGAAGTTCTCCTTCGGCGGTGCCTGCAACAAATATTATGATAAAGTAACGCATACCGAAACAAACTGGCAGAAAAATGATTTCGTTACACGCCGGATGAACAGGATGTTTGAAAAACAGGATTCGTCAGGTTTACATGAAAATGCGAAGACTATTGGCTTAAACCTCACTTTTACCGTTAACCGCTTGTTCCCTTTGTACCAGGCTTTTTTCACATCACTTGGATTCAAAGTCGTATTGCCGGATTATATGGATAAAAATGGTTTCGAAAATCAGCATTCTTCCTTTTGCTATCCTGTTGAACTAGCTCATGGACTATTTTACAACCTGATCCTGAAAAACCCGGATTTCATATTTATTCCTGAACTTTATGAAATGCTTGTTCCCGGATGCGAACACCACCCTAAAGATTCTAATGCTACCTGCGTATTTATAAGCAAGGAAGCCAATTACTTAAGTCAGGCGTTTAAAAATGATGGTCTCGAGAACAAACTGCTCCACCCCTACCTGAACTTTGCACAAGGATATCGTTCAGCTAAAAAAACCTTTATTGACATAGGCAAACAGCTTGGTATTGAAAACAAAAAGAAGATTACAAATGCCTTTGAAGATGCAGTACAACAGCAGGAAAAAGCGGATGCTGATCTTTTAAAAATGGGTGAAGAATTTCTTGCTGATCTGGAAGCACATCCGGATAAAACTGCTATTGTACTCGTAGGCAGGGATTACAACGCTTTTTCAGAAATTGCCAATAAAGGAATTCCGCAAAAAATTGCTTCTCTTGGTTACCAGGTAATTCCTTACGATATTCTCAACAGTGTGAATGAAGATATCAGCAGCTACCAGTCGTGGGAAGCCGGGAAGAAAATACTTCGCGCTGCCAAAACCATCCTGAAACATCCCCAGCTTTTTGCTGCTTATATCACAAATTATTCGTGTGGACCGGATTCCATACTGGTGCCTCTTTTCCGTGGAATTATGGGCGACAAACCTTCGCTGACTCTGGAACTTGACCAGCATACCGCTGATGCTGGCGTTAATACGCGCATTGATGCCTTCCTGGACGTGATACGGAATTACAGGAAAACATGGCAAATTAAATTACCAGGAAGCAACGAACATTATAAACCTGCTCAGATTGTAGCGGAAGGCCGGGAATCGGTCTTTATAGATTCGGATGGCAAAAAGTTCAATCTAAAAGATCCTGATGTGCAGCTTGTTGTTCCATGCTTTGGTGATATGGCGGCCGCATTGTTTGCTGCAAGTCTTCGCAGCCTTGGGTATCACGCTGTTGCAATGCCCGAAATGGATCACGAAATTGTTTCTACAGGATTAAAATATACTTCGGGGAAAGAGTGCCTGCCACTAATTTTACTTGCCGGAACATTGATGCAATATGTTACCAAAAACGGGCATGAAGGGAAGAAATCTGCATTCTTCAACATTGGCGGAACCAGTGCCTGCAGGGTTGCTCAGTACCCGGTCTTTCTTTCCAACCTGGTAAAATCAGAAGAAATCAGGGATATAGCAATGTTTACTCTTATAAGCCAGGAAGGATATCTCGGCCTGTCAAAAGGATTTCTGAAACGATCGATGGAAGCAATAATTCTGAATGATGTAATGGAAGATGTCCGCGCAGGAATACTTGCCAATGCTAAAGATCAGGAAAAAGGACTGCAGATTTTTTACGAACAGTTTTATAAAGTTGTTGATGTTTTCAGCAAGGATTACAAAAATCTGTTCGCAGAACTAAAACGATTCAGCAGATACATCAGTGAAAATGTTCCGTATCGTATTCCTATTTCTGAATCGCGCTATGTAGTATTGACAGGCGAAATATTCATCCGGCACAACCAGTTTGCACACAAATGGCTGAATCACTATTTTGGCAAACACGGGCTTGTTTTGAAGGATGCATATATCTCGGAATGGGTGAAATACCTGGATTATGCCTGGAGGAAAGGTGTGGATCGTCCTGATTTTTCAGTTGGCGATATCATCAACCGGCTGATCCGTGAGCAATACATTACGCTGGTGGAAGCCCGGATGCAGAAAATCCTGGAACAGACAGGATACTGTGAAGTTCATAAAACAAATATTGTAAATGTGATCAAACACAGCCTGCATGTTTTACCGCTTGAATCAACCGGCGAACCTGCCCTGACGCTAGGTACTGCTTTAGCTGAAGGCTACGAAAAATATTGCGGAATCATAAATATAGGGCCGTTCGGGTGCCTTCAAACCCGTATTGGTGAAGCTGTAACTGATCCTGACATGAACCTGGGAAGCAAAAAAGCGGTGAAAGAGAATCTCGGATCCTCGTATAAAATCCCGGATCACCTTAATGAGAAAACAGATATTCCTTTCCTGACAATTGAATGCGACGGGATGGGATTTCCACAGATTATAGAATCGCGCCTTGAGACATTCCTGGTGCAGGTTGAAAGGGCGGCTGAGAATATGAAAAAGCGAGTTGCAACTTAGAACAAGATCAAAAGAACAACATAAAAATTGTTCGTCGATGCCCGTAAGGCATAAATCTCAATAGATAAAATACATCTATTCTATATTGCCCGTAGGGTATTAATATTCGGATACCATGTAAATTCCCTACGGGGAAACAAACGATTTTTCCTATTTTGTAATTGATATTTTTCCCCTGACGGGGAAAAAGAAAAATATTTAAATTTACAGATTCCACCTACCCGATTCGTACCGAAGTCATATTTAATGAGCCCATAACACATTTATCATTGAAGAACGAGACTTCCTCATTTTCAGTTTTTAATGCCAATGTATAGAGCAATGGAAGGAAGTGTTCAGGAGTTGGAATGGATAATTCCACTTCACGACCTAAGCTTTTATAATTGATCAGTTGCTTGTGGTCATTATCCAAAATTAACTTCTTGAATTTGGAATTGGCTTCAATCGCCCAGTCGAAACCCTGGTTTGGTTTGCCCCAATCCACAGCCCGAAGGTTGTGAACCATATTACCACTACCGATTACCAGCACGCCTTTTTGACGTAGTGCAGCCAGCTCCTTAGCCAGATCGTAATGATACTGAGGATTCTGATAATAATCCAGACTCATTTGTATTACAGGAATATCCGCTCCGGGATACATAACCCTGATCACACTCCAGGCTCCATGATCGAGGCCCCATTTTTCATCGAGACCAACTGTAGTAGTAGTAACTATTTTTCTTGTTTCATCGGCTAATTCAGGGCTGCCCGGTGCCGGATACTGCACATCGAACAATGCCTGTGGAAAGCCTCCGAAATCGTGAATGGTCTGTGGTTTTTCCATCGCAGTGACAAAAGTTCCTTTGGTTTCCCAATGGGCTGAGATACACAGAATAGCTTTCGGACGAGGTAATTCTCCGGCTAGAATTTTCCATTCGTTGCTGAACTCATTGGTTTCTATCGCATTCATGGGGCTGCCATGCCCGACGAAGAGCACAGGCATTTTCTCTGTGCTTTCGAAGGGATCGGTAAGTAGGTTCAATTTATTCAAGTTCATGGCAAATCCGGCTAAAGGTAAAAGTGCAAGTGATTTAAGGAAATCTTTTCTTTTCATAATATTCCCCCGACATTAAAGCGAGAGTTTATGCTTTTTGTTTTGCTAATTC
>CAIWMA010000524.1 GCA_903913645.1 uncultured Bacteroidales bacterium
CTGTTGAGATGAAGAAAATCCTTCTTTCCGGTGAACTCGGCAAAATCATTGCGATTGATTACCAGGAATGCCTGAATACGCTGCATGGCGCTGATTATTACAGGCGCTGGCACAGCAAAAAGAAGTTTGCAGGGTCTTTGTTAATTCATAAAGCCTCCCATCAGTTCGATCAGATCAATTGGTTGCTGGATGCCGAACCTGAGGATGTTCAGGCCATTGGTAAGCTGGCATTCTACGGCCACAACAACAGTTACCGGAGCCGCAATTGCCGCTCGTGTTCGTTTACCGACAAATGCAAGTTTTATTGGGATATGACCAAAGACGAAGAAGCCATGACCCTGTATGGAAACTGTGAGGATGTGGATGGATATTACCGCGATGGATGTGTCTGGGACAATGAAATTGATATTTTCGACACCAGCTCGGTTCAGGTTAATTACAACAATGGCACACAAATGACTTATTCCATGAATACTTTTCTTCCATTTGAAGGGCAGTTTATCTGTTTCTCAGGAGAGTTTGGAAGACTTGAGGTGCGTATCAATAAAAAGCAACCCTGGGAGCCTGCGGGAGAGATGGAATTCAGGTTGACGAAGGATCGGGAAACGACCCGGTTCTGGACTTTGAAATCTGATCCGGGAAGCCATGGTGGTGCTGATGTCCGGGTGCAACAAATGATTTTCCGTCCCGAAACGCCTGATCCATTGGGATGCAAAGCCGGCAGCCGCGCTGGTATCATGTCGAGTTTGATTGGAATTGCTGCACGTCAATCCATTGAAACCGGAAAGAAAGTTAAAATCGCTGACCTGGTGACTTTCCCCAGCAGCTGGAAAGGATAATATGAAAAAGAAAATAGAGCTGGTTAATGCCAGTACCTTGACCACTCGTAGTACGGCTTTATCAATTTTGATAATAGCCTTGCTATTTTTTATCTTCGGTTTTACCACCTGGATCAATGCAATCCTGATTCCCTATTTTAAGATTGCCTGCGAATTAAATACAGCCAGTTCCCTGTTAGTTGCATTTGCCTTTTACATCGCTTATTTTGTAATGGCTATACCGGCTGCTCACCTGCTGGAGAAAGTTGGATTTAAGAAAGGAATCATGATCGGTTTCTGGATCATGGCAGCTGGCGCACTCATTTTTGTGCCTGCAGCTTTGACCCGCACGTATGGAATATTCCTTCTGGGTCTTTTCTCCATTGGAACCGGCCTGGCCATTTTGCAGCCAGCTGCGAATACCTTCATCACCCTGATTGGTCCGAAGGAACGGGCAGCACAGCGGATGAGCATCATGGGGGTATGCAATAAAACAGCCGGGATAATTGCTCCACTAATTCTGGCAGCAGTCATTTTACGGCCCACTGACACCGAATTATTCAAGCAATTGCCATCGATGAGTGAGGCTGTCCGGAACGCGACTCTGGATGAGCTGATTCAGCGGGTGATAGTTCCTTATTTGGTAATGGCTTTGGTTCTGTTCGGATTTGGTATATTTATCCGGTTTTCCATCCTGCCTGAAATAGATACCAATACTGAGAACAATGCCGTAACTGATGCTAATTCAGGTAAAACAAGTATTGTTCATTTCCCATACCTCATTTTGGGTGCACTTGCCATCTTTTTGCACGTGGGTTCTCAGGTGGTTGGAATTAACACCATTATAGGATATGCTCAGTATTTGAATCTGCCTTTACTCGAAGCCAAAGTATTTCCTTCCTATATTTTAGGTGTTACCATGCTTGGGTTTTTATCTGGAATTATATTGATCCCGAAATTCATTTCACACCTCAATGTTCTACGTATCTGCACCACTTCAGCCATTGTGCTCACCCTGTTGTTTTTTCTGGTGCATGGCCAGGTGAATTTTCTCGGTCATACCGCCGACTTGTCCATATGGATCCTGGTGATTCTTGGACTTTCCAATTCATTGATGTACTCAACTATCTGGCCATTGGCGTTGAATGAACTTGGCCGGTTTACTAAAATGGGTGGATCCATCCTGGTAATGGGTTTAAGCGGAAGTGCTTTGGTCCCGCTCATTTATGGACATTTTGCAGATCAGTACAATCCGCATTTGGCTTACTGGGTTTTGATGCCCTGCTATGTTTACCTGGTTTTTTATGCGTTTTACGGTTACCGGATCAGAAACTGGTCGTTAAGAGTTAATTAAGAAATTATGAATACTAATAATAGCCTGTTAAAAATATATAACGCTCAGATCGTTACACCAACCCGGATTATTAAAAACGGGACGGTTATCGTCAGGGGAAAATTTATTGAATCCGTTACTGAAGGTGATCTGGAGGTTGTCGGAGCCACTGAAATTGATGCAAACAATCAATTCATTGGACCTGGATTGATTGATTTGCAGATCAATGGATTTATGGGCGTTGACTTTTCGGATCAGAATTTAAGTATAGTTGATATGCGAAAAGTCACATTAGCTTTGTGGAAAGCTGGTGTTACCACTTATCTGCCAACGGTTATTACAAATAGTCATAAGAACCTGAAAAAGAGTTTTCAACTGCTAACATTGGCAATTGATAATGAAGAAATCGGGTTGTCAATTCCCGGGTTTCACCTGGAAGGACCGTATATCTCACCTCTTGAGGGCTTTCGTGGTGCTCATCTTGCAAAATATATCAGGAAACCCGAATGGGACGAGTTTTCGGAACTTCAAAAAGCAGCCTTTGACAAAATCATTCTCATAACAGTTGCGCCTGAGGTAGAGGGTGCCCTTTCATTTATCAGTAAATGTAGCGAATCCGGAATTGTTGTTTCGCTGGGACATCATAACGGATCATCAGAAATAATCAAAAATGCTGTGGTAGCAGGTGCTTCAATGGCAACACATCTGGGGAACGGATGTGCAAACATGATTAACCGGTTCGAGAATCCGCTTTGGCCACAGTTAGCCAATGAAGGAATAACAGCGTCTTTAATTGCCGATGGATATCATCTCACCCAGGAGCAGCTGCAGTGTTTTTATAAAATGAAAGGACTTGAAAAAACTGTTCTTGTATCAGATACACTTGATTTAGCAGGACTTCCGCATGGAGAATATACCCGTCATGAAAGACAAGTGGTGTTATCAGAAGTGGTGAAATTTCCTGCCGAAAACTGCCTGGCAGGCGCGGCAAGTCCGCTTAATACTTGTGTATCGAATATGATGAAACTAACGGGTAGCAGTCTCGAAAATGCAATTCAGATGGCAAGCACCAATCCTGCCAGATTGCTTGGCTTAAATAATATTGGTGAACTAATACAAGGTAAACGTGCTGATATGATCCTTTTTGCTATTAAAGATGGTGAAATGGTTGTTCAGAAAACAATCGTGGCCGGTAAAATTGTGTATTCAAACTAATTACAGCTAACTAAATGACAGAACTCAAACCAAAAATCGGCCATTATCGTTACCGTATCCTTGCCCTGGTGTTTATGGCTACGACTATCAATTACTTCGACCGAAGCATTATTGGCGTTATGGCCCCGACCTTACAGAAACTGTTCGACTGGACCAATAAAGATTATGCAGCCATCATGGTTTCCTTCAAAGTTGCGTATGGGATCGGCTTACTTTTCATGGGTGGAATTATCGACCGTTTTGGAACCAAAATAGGATATACCATTTCAATAGCCATCTGGAGTATATTTGGAATGTTACACGCGGTAATCCGTCCGGCTTTCAGCTTAATCGGTTTTATGGGCGCACGTTTCGGGCTGGGAATTGGAGAAGCAGGGAACTTTCCGGCAGCCATTAAAACAGTTGCCGAGTGGTTTCCCAAAAGAGACCGTGCATTTGCTACCGGTATTTTTGATGCTTCCACGAGTGTGGGTGCCATCCTTGCCCCTTTCATTGTAGGAGCCATTGTTTCAGTTGATGGCGATAACTGGCAGATTCCATTCCTAATTACCGGTGCGTTGAGTTCGATATGGGTATTTTTATGGCTGCGGACCTATCAAAAACCGGAAGTACACCCGAAACTTTCCAAAGAAGAGTTAAACTATATTAACATCGATTCAGAAGAAGAAACCACTGAGAAAATTTCCTGGATAAAACTTCTTCCCAAACGCGAAACATGGGCATTCGCTCTGACTACTGTTACCGATGGCGTTTGGTGGTTTTATCTTTTCTGGGGTGCAAAATTCCTTGCCGTACAGTTTGGCGTGGATATTAAAAATATAGGGCTTCCATTCCTCATCATCTTTTTGATGGCCGATGCCGGTAGTCTTATTGGTGGATATGCTTCGGGTGCTCTGATCAAAAAAGGATGGTCAATCAACAAAGCACGGAAAATAACCTTATTGGTTTGTGCCATCATTATTCTTCCGGTAAGCTTTGTTCCTGTTCTGGCGAGTAAATGGCTGGCTGTTTTTCTGATTGGTCTTGCTGCTGCCGGTCATCAGTCCTGGTCGGTGAATGGCTATACCATGGCTTCCGACGTTTTTCCTAAAAAAGCTACCGCTTCAGTTATTGGAATCGGTAAAACCGTTGGTGTAATTGTGGCTGTGATAGCCGATCTTGCTTTGGGATCGGTACTCGACACCGCCGGAAATTCAGGCTATTTCTGGGCATTCCTGATTTCAGGATTATCTTACCTGTGCATTCTCGGGTTTGTTCATCTGCTCATGCCTAAAATGACTCCTTTAGATGATAATTTAAACTATATACATTCATAATTTCTGAAAGTAAATCAGGAAATAATAAGTAAAAGAAATGGCGAAGTACAATTTAATTCCGGTTGATGTACCAAAAGTGAGCACAAAATACAGGGAGATTAAGACAAAATTACCTGTTCCTGAATCTTTAAGCATATTTCAGGCTTTATCTGAATCCGAACCAGTATCTATGATGGGGCAGCCTCCAATAATTTGGGATAAGGCGGAAGATATCCAGGTTTATGACAAATGGGGCAACAAATGGCTCGACTGGTCATCGGGTGTATTGATTGCAAATTCGGGCCATGGCAGGAAAGAAATTGTAAAAGCGCTTCATGCATTATTGGATCAGAATTTACTTTCGACTTATGTTTTTGTACATGAAAAAAGAGCTGAACTGACAAAAATGATTCAATCATTAGCCCCTGTTCCGTCCGAATACAGTGTATTTCTTTTAAGTACCGGCAGTGAAGCCACTGAAAATTGCATCAAACTGGCTAAAACCTACGCATTCGAAAAATATGGCCCGAAGCGGAAATATATGGTAACGTTCACTAACGCGTTTCATGGCCGGACAATGGGAGCACAACTCGCCGGAGGTATTCCGAAATTAAAGACCTGGATTGTTGACGAAGGAAAAACCTTTATACAGGTGCCGTTTCCTGATGGCTACCGGAATGAAAATACCTCGTTTGACCTGTTTCTGAGTTCTTTAAAAGAACAAGGAATTAACCCGGATGAAATTGCGGGGGTTATGACAGAATCGTACCAGGGCGGAGGTGCTGATTTCCTGCCGGCTGAGTATGCCAAGAGGCTGGAAGCTTTTTGCCGCGAACATGATATTGTGTTGATTTTCGACGAAGTTCAGGCCGGATTTGGCCGTACCGGGAAAATGTTCACATACGAGCACTATGGAGTAAACCCCGACCTGATTGCCACCGGAAAAGGAATTTCATCCACTTTGCCGATTTCAGCTGTTATCGGCCGAAAGGATATTATGAACTTATATGGCCCCGGATCTATGACTTCAACCCACTCCGGAAGTCCGCTGCCTGTCACGGCAGCACTGGAAAATCTAAAAATAATAAAAGCCGAAAACCTGGTTGTAAATGCCCGTGAATTGGGCGAAGTATTGATTCCTGAATTAATCCGGATCAGTAAAAAATATCCCGAAGTAATGGGATGTGTTCATGGCAAAGGTTTGGTTGCCGGAATTCAGATTGTACAGAAAGGCACCAAAATTCCTGATGCAGATCTTGCTTTGGAAATCAATCAGAAGTGTTTTCAAAAAGGCTTGTTGATGTTCGCCCCGGTTGGCGTAGGCGGCAATTGCGTAAAAATTGCACCTCCGTTAAATACAACGCTCGAAGCATTGCGTGAAGGCATTTCAGTTTTTGAAGAAGCTTGTGATGAAATTCTGGGTATTGATCAGGTGAATCCTAAATTATCCAAGGTTTTGCACGCTTAAAAAACATGATCCTGATTTTATATAAATAAAAAAATCTTTGCTATGAATACTGTAAAATCATCAAATTCACTTGAGGCTGTAATAATTGGCGGCGGAATGATTACCCATGATTTGCTGTTACCAACAATTTATCAACTTCAGCGGACGGGCCATATCAATACTATAAAAGTTTGTGCACTCGACTCTGCACCACTAAAAGTGCTGCAAAATAACCTGGAATTCCAGGAAGCCTTTCCTTCACAAAGTTTTGAAGCCTTCCCTGAACTGACTGAATCGGAACAGAATAAATTCCCGGACTTGTACAAGGAAGTTATAGCTGGAATGCAGCCCAGGCAGATAGTAATCGTAGCCATGCCCGATCAGTTTCATTACGAGGTTGTTATGGAAGCGCTGAAACATAACCAGCATGTGCTTTGTGTAAAACCTTTAGTCTTGAAATATGAGCAGTCGGTCGAAATAGAAAAAATGGCTTTTGAGAAAGGTTTGTTTGTTGGTATCGAATACCACAAGCGTTTTGACCGCCGATCGCTGATGGCCAGGAGAGGCTGCGAACTGAAACAATTCGGCGAGTTTGTTATGGGCGAAGCCAAACTGATTGAACCTTATTTGTATCGTACATCCAATTTCCAGAACTGGTTTACATGCGACAAAACAGATCCTTTTGTATATATTGGATGTCATTATGTTGATCTGGTCTATTTTATAACTGGATTGAAACCTGTTGAAGTTTCAGTTTCAGGAGTCAAAGGGAAATTTCCCAATGGCAATGAAGGCTATATGTGGGCAAATGGAAGGGTGCGTTTCGAAAACGGAGCAATCCTTTCAGTTGTTGATGGATTGGGTTATCCCGACGATGCAGCCGGAAGCAACGAACAGGATCTGCTCATGTTTTTTGAAGGAACTGATAAAACAGGAATGATTAAGCACAACGATCAGTACCGTGGCATTGAACATTCTTATCTTGAAGGAATTGGTTGTGCCGGCTCGCATTTTAATTTTATTAATTCCGATTTCTTCAAATTTGTTCCATGGGAAGGAGATGGCTATAAACCAGTTGGATACGGACCTGATTCAGTTTCCGCTTCTATTACCACTGCAGTCAGAATAGAAAATGAAGTACAGGGAATGTCAGCGCAGGATTCATTAAAAAGAAGGCAACAGATCATCAAAGAAGTTGACGAAAAGGGAATTATTGCAACACCTGCCAATAGTTACATTAACGAATTAGTGGTTGAAGCAGCCCGGATTTCTATCCTGAATGATGGTGATGCTGTTACTATTGAATATGGAGCAAATCCCCACGTAGTATTGCGCTCAAAAATAAATGCAGGTATTGAGATTTATGGATAAAGCGACAATCTCAATAGACACTTCACCCCGAAGTTCGCAAACCTATGTTGTGGCAACGGCGTTTCTTTCGCTTTTCGCTTTGGTAGGAATTGCCTATTACGGTTTGCCTTTCTTCTACGACTTTATGACCAAAGAATACGGATGGTCGCGTACAGTAGTTACTTCAGGAAATGCTGCGGGCAAATTACTTGTTGGGCCTTTATTCGGATTTATTGCCGGGTGGATGATCGACCGTTATGGCCCCCGTCGGATGATGATATCCGGATCGTTGATGATGGGTGTTTCACTGATCGGGTTAGGATTTTCCAGTTCATTGCCCATGTTTTATATGTTCTGGGTTTTCAATGCCCTGGGATATGTTTGCGGCGGGCCATTACCCTGCCAGGTGCTGGTTTCCAGGTGGTTCGACAAGAACCGTGGAAAGGCTATGGGAATTGCTTATTTAGGAATCGGAACAGGTGGAGCTCTTGTGCCGTTGTTATCGGCCGGATTGGAAAAACAATACGGCTGGCACCTGGCTTTGGGTGCATTAGGTATTCTGATTATGCTTATTGCCTTGCCAATGGCTTATTTCATCAAGGAACCAAAACAAAAAAAAGAATTTAAAAAGGCCGGTGAAAAGATGGTTCCGATTGGCAACATTCTTAAAAACCCTTATTTCTATCTTTTGGCGATAGGGAGCATGAGCTGTATGGGAGCTGTTGGCGGAATCAGCCAGCATATCAAATACTATCTGAATGATCTGCATTTTACGCAATCGGAAGCTGCCCATGTGATGTCACTCGTTCTATTATTCAGCCTGGGCGGCAGGGTGTTGATGGGTTGGCTGTCAGATCTCATTCACCGCAAATATGTGATGATTCTGATTTATCTGTTGGTTGCGGTTTCCATTCCCTTGTTACTGATTCCTGATTTTTTTGGCAGGATCTACTTGTTTTCTATCCTTTTCGGAATTGGACTGGGAGGCAATTACATGATTATACCTTTGATGGCTGCCGATCTGTTTGGTGTCAGGGCTTTGGGCCGGACGATGGGAATTATCCTTGTGGCCGATGGAGTAGCTGAATCGCTATTCCCGATGCTCGTCGGAGCTTTGTACAACGATGCTGCAAAAAGTTATGCTGTAGGATTTATCATGCTGATCTGTTTGGCACTGACAGGTGCAATGATTGTTGCATTTTTGCCTAAAACATCTGTATATAAAGAAATACAAGCATGAGTTATACAGAGGTCATAAACTTAACCCGGAAACTTGTTAGTTTTAACAACATCAATCCGCCTGGAAACGAACAAGAAATTGCTGAGTTTGTTGGCCATTTTCTGACTGATAACGGGTTTTCAATCAGGTACCATCAGCTGGAACCTAACCGCCTGACTTTAATAGCTGAAAAAGGACTTTCTGCAGAAAAACCTCCGATTGTGTTAACCGGTCATTTTGATACCGTTCCATTGGGCGATAAAACCTGGACCAAAGATCCGTTTTCAGGTGAAATTATGGATGGCAAACTTTTCGGGCGTGGCACAAGCGATATGAAAGCCGGTCTGGCCGCTATGATTATGGCCTCCATCGACGCCATGAAATTATCACCACGTGGCGGAGTCAGGCTTATTTTTACTGCCGGCGAAGAACCCGGCTGCCATGGCGCCTTGCATCTGGCCAATACAGCTTATAATGTTGGCAAAGCCAGCGCGATACTAGTTGGCGAACCAACTGCAAATATTCCATCAATCGGGCATAAAGGCGCGTTGTACCTTAAAGTTTCCACTTCAGGAAAAACGGCACACTCCTCAATGCCCGATCTGGGGGTGAATGCCATTTACAAAGCTGCCCGTGCAGTTACAAGGATTGAAAATTTTCAGTTTCGTGCTAAAAAAGATGAATTGCATGGCTTTCCGACCATTAATGTCGGATTGATAAATGGAGGCAAAAACCTTAATTCGGTTCCTGACCATGCCGAATTTACTATTGATATTCGCTCAACAGGTAAACTTTCTCATTCGGAAATATTTGAACGGCTTTCCGCAGAATTAGGTGAAGAAGTAATCATCCGAAAACTGGTCGACCTTCCAGCCGTCAGTTCCGATGAAAATTCATCGTTTGTGAAAGTTGTCTATGAAGTCTGTGGTGTAAATCCTGAAACTCAAAACCTCAGGAAATCATTGCCCTACATGACTGATGGCGCGGTTCTGCAGCAGCTCTATGGCGGAGTTCCGACTGTTATTCTTGGTCCCGGCCAACCTGAAATAGCGCACCAAACCGATGAGTTTTGTTATGTCAGTAAGATTGAAGAAGCCGTCGAAATTTATAAAAATATCATACTAAAGAATGCTGAATAAATTATGGTAGAATTTCCTGAAACCATTGAAAATGAAGAGCAACTGGAAGAACTTCTTTCCAGGCCAACGGCCGATGTCGTGAAACTTTTTAAATCCCTGGAAGGCGACATTATTTTCCTGGGTATTGCCGGAAAGATTGGTCCTTCGATTGCCCGTATGGCTCAGCGTGCCTGCGATGCAGCAGGTGTTTCGAAACGTCTGATCGGCGTTTCGCGCTTTAGCAACAAGCAGGAAAAAAGCCTAATCGAAAGCTTTGGCATCGAAACAATCGCCGGCGATTTGCTGGATTCCGAGTTTGTAAAAAGCCTTCCAAAAGTCAAAAATGTAGTTTTTCTTGCTGGCATGAAATTCGGCTCCGAAGGAAATATTTCCCTGACCTGGGCAATGAATACATATGTTCCGGCCATGGTTGCCGAACATTTCAGGGATTCCAGGATCGTGGCCTTTTCAACCGGTTGCGTTTATCCGCTTGTTCCGGTAGAATCAGGTGGCTCTGTTGAAACCGACCGGCCAAACGCCATTGGCGAGTATGCACAGTCGTGTCTCGGTCGCGAGCGGATGTTCGAGTATGGAAGCAACAAATTTGGGACTACTACCACTTTAATTCGTTTGAATTATTCCGTCGAAATGCGTTATGGCGTGTTGGTGGATGTGGCCTCAAAAGTGAAAAACGACCAGGTGGTTGATTTGGCGATGGGTTATTTCAATGTCATCTGGCAGGGCGATATGAATGCCATGACGCTGCTGAGTCTGGGGCATTGCACATCTCCGGCGAACATCTTCAACATTACAGGTCCGGAAACACTTTCGGTTCGCGAAGTTGCGCTTCAGTTTGGAAAGCTGTTTGGTAAAACTCCGAAATTCTCCGGAGAAGAAGCACCAACAGCGCTGTTGAGCAATGCCGAACTATCGCACAAAACGTTTGGTAAACCAAAAGTTTTACCACAAGTAATCATCAAGTGGATAGTGAGGTGGATAGAATGTGAAAACAGATTGCTGAATAAACAAACCCATTTCGAAGTCAGGGACGGGAAATATTAATAGTATAGATTTAAATGCTGGCAAACTTTAAAGTTAACCGATCATGACCATTTACATTTAATAACCATATAGAGGAGGTTATGGATGATCTGAATGATTTATATGGAATAGCTTTTGGGTGTCCCCGTGCACAGAGAACAGAAAGCTGTCCGATGACTGAAATTGAAAACCTTTCATTTAAGGAAAGGGTGGACTGGATCGATAAATTGAGTATGGAAATGAAAACGGTGATATATCTGCACCATAAATTATGTACTAAAAAACCGATTACGCAAGACAATGAGTTTTAAAAGATTGAATACAGAAAAAACCAATACACTTCGGAATGGCATTGTAATACCCGCCCTTCCTCTGGCATTGAATGCAAACCGAAAGATGGATGAACGCCGGCAGCGGGCTTTGATACGTTATTACCTGGATGCAGGAGCCGGTGGTTTGGCTGTTGCAGTGCATACTACCCAATTCGAAATCCGTTTGCCGGAAGTTGGATTGTTCCAGCCCATCCTGGAGCTGGCCAAAGAGGAACATGATCGTTTTGTTAAAAAAACCAAAAAACCAATTGTCATGATTTCCGGAGTGATCGGGCAAACCGGCCAGGCGGAAAAGGAAGCCAACGTATCAGCAAAACTAGGCTACGATGCGGTATTGCTGAGTCTTTCTGCCCTGAAGGGTTCAACCAATTCTGAGCTTCTAAGGCATTGCCGTTTTATTGCCGAAATTATGCCGGTGATCGGATTTTACCTTCAGCCGGCGGTTGGCGGCCGCAAACTTGACGTTGATTTCTGGCGCGAATTTGCCCGGATTGATAACGTGGTGGCTATAAAAATGGCACCATTCAACCGCTACCAAACTATAGATGTGGTGCGTGGTGTTATAGAGTCGGGAAGAGCAAATGAAGTGATTTTGTATACCGGAAACGATGATAATATCCTAATTGATCTGCTGACCGAGTTCAAAATATCGGACGGTAAAGAAATGGTTTCAAAACGCATTTCAGGCGGATTGCTAGGTCATTGGGCAGTCTGGACTAAAAAAGCTGTGGAATTGATAGACCTGGTTCATAAACAGGAAAAAGATCCTGATCTTAGGTTGATGTTGACTTTGGCCGCTCAAATCACAGATAGTAATGCCGCATTCTTTGATTCCGCCAACAACTTCCAAGGATGCATCACTGGTATCCATGAAGTTTTGCGTCGCCAGGGATTGCTTGAAGGAACCTGGACATTGAACCGAAATGAAATGCTTTCGCCCGGACAAAAAGAGGAAATTGACAGAGTCTACAAGGCATATCCGCACCTGAACGATGATTTTTTTGTGGCTGAGAACCTTGACCGGTGGTTAAAATAGAAATTAAAAATTAATTAACTTACACATAATAGCAATAGAAGAGTGAAATTGTTTTATGTCGGATATCAGAAATGTTTTATATGAGCTAAATTCGTACAACTATATTATTTCTAATATTTGGTTCTAAATAATAAATTCATTTAATTTGTGCACGTTAACACTGAAATTTTGTATTCACTTAATGCCTTGAAAAATGCCAAACGAAACTAAACCGGTATCCACCCGGATTCAATCACTCGATGCTTTGCGTGGATTTGATATGTTTTGGATTATGGGAGGGGCAAGCATGTTTATCGGGCTTGGTACACTTTCCGGATGGCCGGTTCTTCAGTGGTGGGCCGGGCAGCTTGAGCATGTAGAATGGAATGGTTTCCATTTTTATGATATGATATTTCCGCTCTTTCTCTTTATTGCCGGAATATCTTTCCCTTTTTCGTTATCTAAACGCATTTCCATGAACGAAAGCAGGAAATCAATTTACACGCATGTTTTCAAACGGGGGTTGATTCTTGTACTTCTTGGGATTTTTTATAATAATGGGCTGAAGTTTCATCTTGATGCAATACGTTTCAGCAGCGTACTTGGAAGAATTGGCCTTGCATGGATGTTTGCCGCGTTGATCTTCATGAATACAAAACTTACCTGGCGTATTGTCTGGTTATGCTCTTTGTTGATTGGTTATTGGATGCTACTGTTATTATTTCCTGCACACGATCTTGGTTCTTTTGATGCCTTATCAAAGGAAGGAAATCTTGCCGGTTATATCGACCGACTGATTTTACCCGGTGTATTAGGTATGGATAATTACGAGGCTCAGGGCATATTAACAACCATGTCGGCAATTGGGATTCCATTGCTTGGAATGTTTACAGGTGAATTCCTGATGTCAGAATATTTGAATGAAAAACCTTTGCGAAAGGTACTTTATATGTCATTAGCAGGAATTGCATTAATCCTGGTTGCGCTAATATGGAACGTCGTATTTCCGATCAATAAAAACCTCTGGTCAAGCTCATTTATCTGTTTAACAAGCGGTTTAAGTTTGCTCCTTTTTTCGTTGTTCTACCTTATTATTGATGTCTGGAAATATCAGAAATGGTCGTTCTTTTTTGTGGTCATAGGTCTGAACCCGATTACCATCTACCTGGCAGGAAAAATCATTAATTTCAAAATCGCAAGCGGATTTTTCTTTGGCGGAATAACTGAATTGCTTCCAAACACATGGGTTTCATTCATGGAAGGTTTAGGGATCTTAACCATTGGATGGATGTTCCTGTATTTTTTGTACAAAAAGAAGATATTTTTAAAATTATGAAAGAGAAACACATTTACTCTCCGCTGCAAAAAATAGTTTTGGTTGCGTTGAGAATGC
Source organism: uncultured Bacteroidales bacterium (assembly GCA_903913645.1). GTDB lineage: Bacteria > Bacteroidota > Bacteroidia > Bacteroidales > UBA4417 > UBA4417. The sequence goes on from CAIWMA010000524.1 coordinate 13,577, forward strand.
TGATTGGCTGGCACATTTTATTTGAAGGCTTTTCCAAATTACTAATGCCGAATTGGTCTGCCATCGGTTTCTTAAAAGAATCGAAATGGATACTGACGGGATTTTCGAATTGGATAATTTCTAGTCCAAATGTGCTTAATGCAGTTAATATTTTAAATACCTGGGGTTTAATAGCAATTGGCCTTGGATTAATTCTGGGCCTTTTTACAAGGCTAGCAGCAATTTCAGGAGCTTTACTTCTATTGACTTATTACCTAAACAATCCTCCGCTTATCGGCCTGGAATATTCGGTTCCAACTGAAGGAAGCTACCTGGTTGTAAGTAAAACCCTAATTGAATCTGTTGCCCTGGTTGCATTAGCTGTATTTACATCTGGTCAGTTTGCAGGTTTGGATATGCTGATTCAAAGGTTCCGCATTCGTAAACATAAAATGGAGGATTAACAGCATGGAAAAAGGACAGAAAAAGGAAATCAGGCGTGACGGGAAAGAAGAACTGGAACAAAGTCCATCCAATAACCGCAGAACATTTCTAAAAGCCCTGGCAGGAGTTCCGGTTTTGGGATTTTTTGCGTACGAAATGGTTGGGAAATGGACGTATGAACAGGAAAAGAAAAACAGGATAATTAAAGAATTAGACTTAGAAAGCCTTAAAGCTCCTGTTACCATAAAACATTCATCCGGTGCTAAAAGTGATTTGCTTCGGGTTGGAATTATTGGTTTCGGATCCAGGGCCCGTGATTTGACCAAAGGCCTGGGCTTTATGCATCCGTCTTTAATAAAAGATGCTTCCACCGCCAGCTGGCTCAAACAGGAAGATTTAAATGTCGCCCTCACTGGTATATGCGATGTGTTTGACCTGAATGCGGAATTTGGGCTTGAAGTAGCACGCAATGAAATTCGCCCCGGTGGTGGAAATGGGAATCCCCTTCCTGTGAAACGCTACCGTACGTACCAGGAAATGCTGGATGACAAAGATATTGATGCCGTAATGATTGCCACTCCCGACCATCATCATGCGCCCATTACCGTAGCTGCAGCAAAAGCCGGGAAACATGTTTATTGTGAAAAAAGTGCCGCACATTCTGAAGAAGAACTGAATGAACTTTACACAACAATTAAAAACAGTACTGTTGTTTATCAATTAGGACATCAGATCACTCAAAATGTAATTTTTCAGCAGGCAAAAGAAATAATTAAGAAAGGTATTCTTGGAAAGATTACCCTTGTTGAAACTACCACTAACCGGAATTCTGCCGAAGGTGCATGGATCAGAGACCGTGATGCTGATGGGAATCCAAAACCCGGTGACGAAAAATCGATCGACTGGCTTCAATGGCTTGGCTCCCGGCCTTATAAACCATTTAGTACTGACCGGTTTTACAATTGGACCAAATGGTTTGATTATGATATAGGATTGTTAGGACAGCTTTTCACGCACGAATTTGATGCTGTAAATCAACTGTTGAGAATAGGCATACCAAAATCAGCCGTTTGTACAGGTGGTATTTATTATTGGAAAGATAACCGGGAAATTCCCGACGTGCTCAATGCGGTATTTGAGTATCCGGAACATGAACTTTCATTGATGTACAGCGCCTGCCTGGCAAGTAACCGGAACCGGGGCAGGGTATTTATGGGACATGATGCTTCCATGGAATTGGGGGGATCAATCAGTGTTACGGCCGATATGGATTCAACACGTTATAAGAAGAA
>CAIWMA010000525.1 GCA_903913645.1 uncultured Bacteroidales bacterium
ACAAAAAATGATTAATATTGCTTAACAAATCCGCCCAATTTTAGGTGGCGCCGATTGCGCCGGAATGGTGGCGCTGAATCACCGGAATAATCATTTAACTGATGCGGCGCAGTAAATATGACATGAAAATGCTTGACAGGTAACGTATTGCGCACCAAATCATCGACCCAGAAAGCTTGTTTGGCTGCCTGACATTTTGGGCAATGACGGTCGCCACAACTGTTGTAACTATATCTTACAGTTCCACAACTATCGCAAGCCTCTTCGTGTCCACCCAGGGCAGCTGTGCGGCAACTCACTATACTGTTGAGTACTTTTACCTGCCGCAGATTAAGTCTTTCTGAAACAGTGAGTTGATTACCGAACTGCCTTACCACATCGGCCAGTTCAAACTTTGTTTTCATCGTTGAACTTATAAAGCCTGTCCAGTGGACTATGAGGCTTTATTAACGGGCATTGGGCTACATGCAGATAAATCATGGTGGTGGTAATTTCGGCATGACCAAGCAGTTCTTTAAGGGTCACGATGTTAAGTCCCTGTTCCAGCAGATGAGTGGCATACGAATGACGTAGCGAGTGCAGGTTTACATCCTTGGTAATGGAAGTCTTTTTCAGCGTTTCGCGCATCACCCACGAAAGCCCTTTTACGCTGTAACGGCCATCAGGCTCTTTGCCATTGAACAGCCAGATGTGAGGATTCTCTGCTTGCAGATACTTTTTCAAACCAGCAGCCATATACTCCGAAAGTGGAACGATACGGTCTTTCTTAAATTTACTTTGCCGTATATGAATAGTTTTCCGCTCGAAGTCAATATCCGATATTTTCAGATTGATAACTTCCCCTCCGCGAAGCCCTGCCGAATAGATCAGGGTTAGCACAATGCGGTGTTTAAGCAACGTTGGGGCAGCAAAAAGTACCCTGAGTTCCTGCACATTCAGGATAACGGGCAGTTTAGCCTCCTTTTTCAATGAAGGTAGCGCAATGGCATTTTTGTTCATCCCCATCAGGCGGAAATAGTAGCGCAGTCCGTAAACCATATGTTTAAAACTACTGCGTGAAGGCGATTTGGGATCCAATGCCAATGAAACCAGGTACTCGTTGATTTCCTCAGGATCGGCAAGTTCCGGAAGTTTGCCAAAATGAATTACTATCAACGCGATGCGGCGGATGTAATTCATTAATGTACTTTTGCTTTGCCCACGCAATGTAACCTGTTGATCCATTTTCCGGACAACATTCTCGAACTCAGGAACAAGCACGATGGCCTGTTCCACAATGGTAAAACCCGATTTCTTTCTCATAATCAAGAATTTTTGTTGTGAATAATTCCTGAATAACGGAAAGAATCGGGTATTTTTGATTTAGCTATCCCGCGTAGGCGGGATTTAGTTCAACCCGGGCTAATCGTGATTGGTTTGCCAACGCACAAGACCCACCAAAAACCAACCACGCCTAGCCCGGGAACGTTATGGTGCATAATGAAAAAGAAAAATAATCGAAAATTTGGGAAATTGTAACTTTAAAGTTACTTTTGCATATAATTGAATAACTCATG
>CAIWMA010000526.1 GCA_903913645.1 uncultured Bacteroidales bacterium
GATAGGAACCCTTTCGTCATTTCCTTTCGACCTGTCGGCACTGAACTGTATCTCAAAAACCGACTCCATTCCGTTTTCGTATGATCCGTCAAACACCTGGCTGTAATCAGGAACCAGGTCATAGACCTTAGCATTCACCACTTCGGCAAACTTATCCTTGGCTGATGCCCATTTTTCTTGTGCCAGATAAACTTTGCCAAGGAATGATTTGGCAGCCCATTTAGTCGCCCTGCCTGCGTTTGCGTCATCCCAGTTTGAGGGAAGTTTGCTTTCGGCAAAAACAAGATCGCTTTCGATTAATTTCCATACTTCGGCTGGATCAGCTTGCGGAGGATACATCAATGTTTCGTCAGTCTCGAAAGTTGTTACGAGTGGGATATTTTCATAATATACAGCAACATACATATATGAAATAGCCCTTAGGAATTTTGCTTCTGCAATGAACTGATCCTTTTCAGCTTCCGACAATTCAGATGCACTGACTTTCGGTACATTCGTAATGACCTGATTAGCTCTTCCAATAACTGCATACCAGGTTCTCCAGATATTAAGAACATTTGAGTTATCAGAATTAACTGTGAAATTTGCGATATCACGGCCATAAGGTTCTCCGGGATTGTTAGTGATATCATCACCTTTATAGTTCATCCCGGTCCAAACCTGCTCAAAGAAGGTCCACTTGTCGCCTTCATAGGTCTGTAACCCGGCATATGTGGCAATAACTGCCTGGTTAACCTGGGTCTTAGTTTTCCAGAAGCTTTCCGATGATAACTGGGATTCATTTTTCAGGTCAAGAAAATCTTTTGTGCATGACATAAGAAAAATCAGTGCAAACGACATTATATATATTGAGACTTTGTTTTTCATAATTTTAGTCTTTTGTGTTGGTTAACATTAAAAATCAAAGTTTAATCCGAAGTAGAATGATTGTGTCAGCGGATAAAACCCCCGGTCAACACCTCTGGCGAAAGCACCTTCATTCACCAACGCCGGATCAAAGCCCTTATATTTGGTTATGGTGAAAAGATTTACTGAACCTGCATAAATCCTGATCCCTTTAATCATGTACTTCTTCAGGAATTTATCACTGATGTTATATCCGATTTGAATATTCTTAAGCCGGAGATAAGAAGCATCCTCAAGGAAGTAATCTGAAACCCGGAGGTTATAATTAGCATCTATCGATGAATTCCGGAATACATCCGTCGATTTGTTCTCAGGTGTCCACGCATTAACGAGTTCGCTTAAAGTATTATTCTGGTACGAAGACCTGAACATCATCATCCTGAATCCGTTATACATTTTATTGCCGTGTGAGCCTTCGAAGAACATGCTCAAATCAAAGGCTTTGTACCCGAAGTTTAAGTTAATACCATATGCAAGATCTGGCATCGCACTTCCTACATAAGTCTTATCTTCGTCAGTAATAGCTCCGTCGAGGTTTACATCTTGAAATATCAGGTCACCGGGTACAGCATCTGGCTGAGCTTTATGAGCAGTAATTTCCGCTTCATTCTGGAAGATGCCCAAAGTGTGGAACATATAAAACCTTCCTATTTCACCACCAACTTCGGTTTTTGTAGTAGGGTTGTTTTCGTAATCAACATAACCATCGATGTATGATTCGCCTGCAGAACCGAGCTTGGTTAATTCATTCTTTGAATGCGCAAGGTTTAATGATATACTATATGTGAATTCATCCTTCGAATTCCGGTAGGTGGTTGTGAGTTCCCATCCTTTATTGATCATCGAACCTCCGTTCGTCCTCGGAAAACTGTTGAAGCCTGAAGAATATGGACGTGGGATTACTACAAGCATATCCTTGGTATTGGTATTGAAATAATCAAAATTCAAAGTCAGGTGACTTTTAAATAATCCCAGGTCAAAGCCGAAATTGGTAATGGCTGATTCTTCCCATTTAATGTTATAGGCTGCCGCGTTAATTGTGGTTGCTCCGATATTAACAGGTTGTGTGATATTGGGATAGCCCAGTGGATAATTCAGCGTGCTGCCGCCGGTAGTGATTAGATTCAGATACTGGAAATCACCTATATTCTGATTGCCGAGTGTACCATAACTAAACCTTGGTTTTAACTCGCTTATCCACGAAACTTTGAAGAAATCTTCCTTATGCATCGCCCATCCGGCTGAAAAGGAATAGAACAAACCATACCTGTTCTTTTCCGAAAACTTTGATGACCCATCATATCGGATACTTCCCTGGAGCAAATATTTTTCGGCAAACTCATAATTAGCTCGACCAAATACTGATTGGAGCGTATTTATAGATCTGTCACCCCATGCATCCCTGTCGCCGATACCCGAACTCAGGGTAGTAAGATCATCTGAAGGAATTTCACGATTCGATCCTCCTGTGTACCTGTATTCTGCTTTCTCCCTCGAAAAACCGGCAAGCAGATCAATTTTATGCTTATCAAACGCTTTTGTATAAGTTAAAAGGTTGTTCATTACCCAGTGATTGGTCCTGCCTCGTTCCTCCGAAAGGAAAGTATTCTCAAGCTGGCTCTGGTTACCGTAGTTATATGCCGGCATGTGATAGTAATTATAATAATCCTTCACATTGGCTCCATAGAAGAATTTATAAGATAAGGCCTTGGTTAAAACCACTTCGGCATTTACACCAGCCTGAATGTAGTCGGTTTGGTTCTTGTCAGTAACAATTGATCTTAAGGCTATAGGGTTACCACTTGGAAAGCCATCAGGTGGTACAGCAAAACCATAAGTTTCATTTTCATCATAAATATTCTTTTGCGGAATCTGCATAGCTACTTCCATAAAGTCGGACCAGCCGCCGTTTCCGCTTCCTGTTGGCTCGTACATCTTGCCCCGGTTCATCCTGAATATTGACAACGATGGTGAGATCAGAAGATGATCCTTAAGCAATTTGAAATCCGTATTCAGCCTGGCTGTAATATTGGTATTATCTGTATTGATTACCGTTCCTGTATTCTTATAGTATCCCATTGTAAATCCATAGGTTGCATAATCTCCGCCGCCCATTACTGAAAAGTCAACTTTCGATTCAATTCCCTGTTTCATGAATGCATCCCCCCATTTCGAATCAGGAAGTGTAAGGTCTGTAATCCATGGATAAAGAGCCTCGCCTCCATTTTCAAGGGCTTGTGTATGGATCAGGTTATATTGATCTCGATTTGCCATTTTTACATCACCCATCATAGGGTTGTGTATGCCGAGGTAAGTTTTAAGTGATGCTTTGGGCTCACCTTTTTTACCGCGCTTGGTAGTAATAAGAAGTACGCCGTTCGATGCGCGTGATCCGTAAATGGTTGCTGCCGATGCATCTTTCAGAACATTGATGCTCTCAATATCAGCGGGATTAACAAAGGAAATTTCACCTGGTATTCCGTCGATTATAACCAGCGGATCTGAACTTGTAGTTGAACTTAATCCCCGTATTAATATCTGCGGAGTTGCCCCGGGTGCACCCGATGAAACAGAAACATTTACTCCTGCCACCTGGCCCGCCAACATCTTGGTGATGTCGCCTCCGGGTATCTTGTCAATCTGTGACATATTTGCGGAAGCAACCGCACCGGTAAGGCTTGCCTTCTTCTGGGTACCGTAACCAACAACAACAACTCCTTCAATCCCGATACTTGCAGACTTCAGCGAAACATCTATGGTTACGTTTTGGCCTACTGTAATTTCCTGGCTCTCAAATCCTATCATACTGAATACCAGAACTGACTGATCACTTTTTATTTTGAGCTCATATCGTCCGGAGAGGTCACATAATGCACCGTTGGTAGTGCCTTTCTCAACTACACTCGCACCAGGCAGCGATAGTTTGTCTTCAGCGTTGTAAACAGCTCCGCTAATTGTCTTCTGAGCAAAGGCCGCAGGGGCAATAAATAAACTCAATAATAGCGCCCATGCTACCAGTAAAAGGCGCTTCCTGTACTTTTGTGTGGTTTCGTAACGGAATACTTTCATAATTTGGTTGATTTAAGGGTTTGGGTTGGACATATCAACAGAAATTCCACTGTTAACAGCGGCTAAATTAATAACATACCCAAGCGGGAACACTTAATTTCAGACTACAAAAACCCTACATATTTACAAAATGCACTATAATCTAAAGCAAAAAAATACTACCAAAATATTTTCAACTATCTAATAATCAATATATTTTAAAGAAGTTACTACTACCGATTCAATCAAATTTTTTGAATAAACGTCACCAGGTTATCGTTGTCCTCAAGATTCATCTTCTTTTTAAGCCTGTAGCGGCTGATTTCAACGGCTTTAACGGATACAGCCCTTATATCGGCTATTTCCTTTGAGGTGAATTTAAGGCGCAACAGGATTACAAGGTGCTTTTCATTCTCGTTGAAATTAGGGAAGCGTTCCATCAATGTTTGAATGAATTCAAAATTCACCTTCTCCACATTCTTTTGCAAATCAACAACTTCCCTGTTGTACCTGAGATTCTGATTTAACTGGAAAATTATATCCTTTATTTCCGGAGAAGCTCCTTGCTTATTTAAGAGTTTCTTTAACTGCTCGCGTAAGTTCAGCAGAAACTCATTCTTCATCCCGATGTACAGTGCAAAATCAATCAGGAACCTGTTCTTGTTATCCAGTTCATGGATCAGCCTCTTCTTTTCTTCCTTCTCTCTTTCCACAAGCATTTCCTGGGCCTCCATCAGCTGCGAATCTTTCTCCAATAGAAGCCTGTTCCTGGCATTTATCCTTTTTTGCCGGTTCATTATTATCCCGGTGATGAGCACCATAAATAGTAATATCACAACCAATATAATGGCAAGCAGGTTGTCATTCCTTTTTTTCTGCTTCAGCAATTCAATCTGCTGCTTTTGAACAAGTATGGACTGTTCCTTTTTTTCAAGTTCAAATACTGATGTCAGCTCACTGATGATCGTATAGTTATTCCTGTTAAAAAGTGAATCATCAAGGGCATGAAACCTTTCCAGATATGAAAACGCCAATTCGTATTTCCCTATTCTGCTGTACAATCTGGCCATATACCTATAATTATCGGCTACTAGCAGTGACGCTTTAAGAGGTTCGGCATATCCGCGGGCTTTGGCCAGGTACATTTCAGCCTGCTTATAATTTCCTATGCTGATACTTGCTTCTCCAATATTGTTGCATATTTCGGCTGACTGCCATTTATCATGCCTTGGCTCACTGATAGCCAACGCCTTAAACAAGTATGCCAACGCTGTCCCATCATCTTTCTTTTCATGAGAAACTATGCCGATATTATTGTATGCCTTTGATATCCCTTCATCATTTTTTAGATTTTCAGCTATTTTTACTGTTTCCTGGAGATAAATGAGTGCCGTATCAAGATTTCCTGAAAGCCAGGAAACGAGTGCCAGTCCATTGAGTGTCTCAGCCAGGTTTCGGGATTCAGAACTTTTTTTTCGCACACTCAAAGCACGTAAAAAAAAGTCCCTGGCAAGTTGCGTGTTTCTCATATCCAGGTACAACTGCCCCATATTATGAAAAACTGAGGCCGACAATTCGGGAGATACAATCGAATCGGCAATTCCCTTTGCCTTTAAATAGGATTCCATCGCCAGGTTATATCTATACTGATGGTTGTAGGAAATCCCCATGTTCATCAGCGATTTTGCTTTTTCATAATTGTTATGGGAATTCACGGCTGCAGCATAGGCAAGTTTGGCATATTGAAGCCTAATATCATTTGAATCGATGCTTGTTTTAGCAAACAATGCATTATAATAACCAGCATCAGGAAGTGTTTTCAGGGTCTCAGCATTCGTCTGCCCACCGGTTTGTAAACCACGGTTACTCCCCCACGAAATGCTTGAAGAAAGGCATAAAAGTGCAAGATAGAAGATCCGTATTCCCATTTTTTTCATTTCCTCAAATGTTATTTTTTGAATATTTTTCTGGCACTAATTTATAAATATAAATGTATCAAATACTTCATAAATAAATCTCTTTTCGAAAATATACCAAACCTGATTTAAAAATACTAAATCAGTGAATATAAAAGAGGAATGTTTATGGCATGAGTGTATCTAAAACTTGAATTTATTAATAGATTCCCTTACTGGATTCTAAGATTAAACACCACCCACATGGACTTAAGGACAGGATTTATTTCCGGTCCTTTTTTGTTTTGCTGGGCTCCCTACTTTTACATAGCCTCAACTTTTAAAGGGAAAACCTGTATTCCTGGGAATTAGAAGTATAAATTCAGGAGAGCAATTTGCTTATTAATTTCCTTTCCTTTCATTTCAGTTTTAGCGTAATGGAAATAGAAATAGCAATACTCTTTACCAAAGCACTTTTCATACTTGACTGTTTAATTTCCTGATGCAAAATAGGTTTTTCCATCATTTGTATCGTATATTTACGAGGTGAAACATCGTCATCCTGCGGCTTTAGTATTGGTTTTAATCAGGAAACTTCACAAATGCCAGATTACGAAATGGTCCTGACAGTAAAAAGAAAGAAACAAACCATTTGTTAAACAAATAAATCAATATTGATGAAAAAGCTCTACCTGGTTTTACTATTTGTTATCATGCAGCAGACTTTGGCAACTGCGCAAACCGCAACAAATTCCAGTGTCAAAAATACTGGTTTCCATTATTTCAAATCTGCCTTTATCCAGGAATATATAGATGAGCACATTAAGCAGTTTCAACATACAAATGAAAATTTTAAGCGCAAAGCCTCGAATCTGTATCTACCGGATACAA
>CAIWMA010000527.1 GCA_903913645.1 uncultured Bacteroidales bacterium
CCGGTTCAGTTTGAACTTTGCCGCCAGTTGTCAGACCATTTCGGGAAAGAACTGGGAATTCCGGTTGATTATACCGATAACCCATACGAAGATGTGACATACCGTATCAGCGCAAACGAGTTGCGTGTGGCCATGGGGAGCGATGTAGTCGTAACCGGAGCTTCGGTTTCCGACGATTATAAAATCATCATGGACCAGCAGGGTTGCTGGCTAAATGAGTATGGTATGAAAATGCGGCAGGGTGATATTTATGTCGAAGTAATTGAATATCCGCTGGCAAATGCAGAAACTAAGGCTGACATAGAAAACTTTCAATTCCCTGATCCCGATGCGCCTGGACGATACAGGGATGCTGAGGCGCTGGTGAAAAAATATAAAAACGATTACCTGGTTATCGGTGATATTGAAGTTACGGTTTTCTCTCTGGCCCATCAGTTGGCCGGCATGGAGAAACTACTGGTTGATATGATGATGGAGACAGAGTATGTGATCCCTTTGTTCGAAGCCTGTGCCGAGTACCAGACACAAGTTGGTCTTCGACTTATCGAAAAGGGAGTGGATGCCATCTGGTTTGGAGATGATTTTGGAACACAAACCAGTTTGATCCTTCCTCCTGAAACCTTTCGTGAACAATTGAAACCACATTATAAGCGAATGATCGATCGCTTTAAAGAAGCCAAACCTGACATTATTCCTATCCTGCATTGCGATGGAGCCGTTGCTGAACTCCTTGATGACATCCGCGAAATGGGTTTCGAGGTCTTTAATCCGGTTCAGCCAGGAGTTCCGGGACATTTGCCTGAGGAGATGAAAGATCGGTTTGGCGACAAGTTCTCTTTCTGGGGTGCCATAGATCAGCAGGATTTGCTTCCCAATGGTTCGGATATAGAGCTAGAAAATGATATCATTGAAAAGATCAGCATCCTGGGGAAAGGTGGTGGTTATATGATAGCTCCTGCCCACATCATTCAGAATGATGTAACACCTGAACGTGTGCTAAAATTCATTGAACTATGTAAAAAACATGGAAGTTACAATTAGTTCCGATTAGCGAAATATTAGAGTTATAATCTATCAGATGCAAAGCTCAATGCTGCGGTTGATTGAATGTGATGTGCAAATTGATAAGTTGGAATTGAATATACTGTCGATGAAATAATATTTTATAAAACGTAATTATTATGAGGAAAATGAATAATAGAAATCAATTTCGAATTAAAGAAAAGTCATTTATCATTTTACTTTTTGTTTTACTTTTCCTTTCATTTGAGACGTTGGGTCAAAATATTGTTATCAACGAAGTAGTGGGCTCCAATTCAACTACCATATTGGATGAAGATAAGAGTTCCAGCGACTGGATCGAACTATATAACTGGGGAGATACAACTGTTAATTTAGCGGGCTTTGGATTGTCAAATGATAAAAGCCTGCCGCTTAAATGGGTATTCCCTTCTGTTGATATTCCTGCCAAAGGCTTTTTACTGGTATTTGCTTCAGGGAAAAACCGGAAAACAACACCTCTGCATACAAATTTCAAAGTCAGTGCATCAGGAGAATTTCTTTTGGTTTCCAGTCCCTCAGGATCAATTATTGACAGTATTACTACTCCTGTACTGATTACAGATTTATCCTATGGACGCATTCCGGATGGCGGAATGGATTTTGCAATTCTTTCCAATCCAACACCAGCCTCGGGCAACGACAACTCATTGTTTTTACCTCGATGCCAGACACCGGTTATTTCAATGGCTGGTGGATTTTATTCCGGAACTATTACTTTGAATATTAGCTCCGGTGATCCTGCAGCCAAAATATATTATTCAAAAGATGGAAGCGAACCAACCACCAGTTCGAGCCAGTACAGTGTACCTATAAATGTTACCGGAAATGCTGTTGTGCGTGCCCGGTGTTTTGTTAATGGGATGTCGCCCAGTTTGATTGCTACTGAAACTTATTTTATAAACGAAAGTTTTTCTTTACCAGTTGTTTCTGTAACCACCGATCCATATAATTTATGGGATAAAAATTATGGCATTTATGTCGATGATGGGGGATATCCCAATTGTAATTCATTTCAGGATTGGGAGCGTCCGGTAAATATCGAATATTTTGAAAAATCAGGCAACATCGGATTCAAACTGGATGGCAGTGTGAAAATACACGGTGGACTAACCCGCATTGTAAGTCAAAAAGCGTTGAACATCTATGCCAAAAAGGCGTATGGACCTGATAAAATCGAATATAAGTTATTTGCTGAAAAAGACATCAGCAAATTCGAATCTCTTGTCCTGCGGAACGGTGGAAATGACTATAAATTCGGAATCTTTCGCGATCCCATGATGCAGACTCTGGTGAAAGGTCAGATGGGGCTTGAAACTTATGCATTTAACTATGTGATTCATTATATGAATGGGCAATACTGGGGGATAGAATGCCTTCAGGAGAAATTTGATGAACATTATGTTGCCGCTAATAATCACCTGGATCCCGATAGCATTAATTTACTTGAATACCAGGCGTATAAAAGCCTGCCGGTTGCTTCTGCCGGTTCCGCTGAGGGTTACAATGCGTTAATGAAATTTGTTGAAACCAATGATCTTTCAATTAAAGAAAATTACGATCATGTTACCTCACAAATTGATATTGAAAACTATATCAATTATAATATCACTGAAATTTATATCGACAACGGCGACTGGCCCGGAAACAATATCAGGTTGTGGAATTCGACAAAGCCAGGGAGTAAATGGCGCTGGCTTTTGTGTGACCTCGATTTTGGATTTGGATTAAGCCCGTTTGGCTATGTAGAAGATCATACCAATCATAATACACTTATAGTAGCAACACAACCTGATTTTTCAGGTGCCTGGCCCAATCCGCCTTATTCCACTTTATTACTCCGAAGCCTTAGCACAAATACTGATTTCAGCCAGAAATTCATCAATAATTTCTGTGATCAGTTAAACACCACTTTTCAGCCTGAAAGAGTAAAAGGAATAATCAACAATTTTAAAACATTGCTTAGTCCTGAAATGGCCCGGCATAAAGCACGGTTTCCGGAATCAGCTCCTGATTGGAATAATGAGATCAATGTGATGCTGACTTTTGCTGATAAAAGAGCAAATATCGTATTCAACCACATAATGACAAAATTTCATTTACAAAGGACTTCCATCCTGACTTTTAATGCCGATACGTCCAAAGGACAGATACAATTAAATACTTTGCTGCTGAAAACATTTCCCTGGAGCGGGAAATATTTCCCTCATATTCCTTCAACAATCACCGCTATTCCTAAGCCGGGCCATATATTTAACAGCTGGTCGGATGGAGATACTGCAAGGGTTAAAATTATTGATCCGGCAGGATTAAGACAATATACCGCCTACTTTGATTCAGATGGGAGCACTTTGGCTATGAGTACATTTGGTACAGCTGGTAACGACGAACTTAAACAGAATTTCCCGAACCCGTTTTCTGAATCTACCGCTATCAAATTTGAATTAAAACAACCATCGAAAGTGAGTTTGTTGGTTTTAAATAGTTTTGGAGAAGTGGTTAAAACGCTCGAAAATAATAAGTTATCAGCAGGTTCCTATTCTTATGAATGGGATGGTACCAACCAGAATGGAACCCGGGTTGCAGCAGGCATGTATCTTTATCAATTACGTTCCGGAAACAGCCAGCAAACAAGGAAACTATTCTATGTAAATCCGAATTAAATGATCGTGACGATCGGCAAGTTTCAGCGATTATTGCGTCAACTTTGCCTGAATTCTGGTATAACTGCATGATTGCAAGCTTGATGATGTTCGAAAAAATGTCTAGTCTGAAATGATTAAACTTGAATTTTAAATTCACGATTGTTGCTTTTATGAAAAAGTCATTTTTTCATTTTGGTTAACGATGATATTTAAAGGCTTCAATAATATACATGCCTCAAACTTAATTTGCCATGATGCTATCAATGAGAAATATTTGCATGCTTTTTATTCTGATTGGTTCTGTAGCCCTGAGCTATTCAGCCAATGCTAATTCATTGAAGGTGAATAGTCTTGAATGTATGCATTTAAAAATGCCGGTTGGAATTGATTCAAAAACTCCAGCACTGTCGTGGAAAATTGAATCTGATCAACAGGATATTAAGCAAGTTGCAGACCAGGTTATCGTGGCATCCAGCCGGGAAAAACTTTCGAAAAATGCAGGTGATATATGGGATTCGAAAAAAACGGAAAGCAGAAACTCAATCCAGGTCCAATATGGTGGAACAAGCCTCGAAACTGCAAAAAAATACTTCTGGAAAGTGCGGATATGGGATAATCATGGAAAAGTGTCAGCCTGGAGCGAACCTTCGTTCTGGATTATGGGAATTTTAAATCCTGAACAATGGAAGGCCCAGTGGATTACGTACGATTTCGCCCAATCGGCTTCCATGCCTTTGTTTCGTAAAGAATTCCTTGTAAAAAAGAAAGTAAAACAAGCAATAATATGCATTTCAGGACTTGGTTATTCAGAAACTTATCTCAACGGAACCAAACTAGGGAACAGTGTACTCGATCCTGCCCAAACGAACTATGAAAGCTATTGTTTGTATGTTAGTTACGATGTTTCCAAATCATTGCGAGAAGGGGAAAACAGGCTCGGCGTCATGTTAGGTGATGGCTGGTATAACGAGAATAAAGCTTTTGGGGTTGACTTCAGCTACGGTAAACCAAAATTGATTTGCCATTTAAAGTTGGATTATACTGATGGAACCGGGGAAACGATAGTTTCCGATGGCAGCTGGGAATGGACCGAAGGCCCGGTACTGAGCGCCAACGTGTATGCCGGCGAAAACTATGATGCACGAAAAGAAGTACCGGATTGGTCCAAGCCTGGAAGCAAGGCCGGAACCTGGCATAATGCTGTGTCTGCTGTTTCAAATCCGCCTTCTCTTAGAGCCCAGATGTTTCCTCCAATTCAAAAAATGAAAGAATTGCCGGCAGTGAATTTTCATAAAACAGGCGATGGGAAATATGTTTTTGACTTCGGACAAAATTTTGCAGGCTGGGTTCGCATCAAAGTAAACGAAACTTCAGGAACTACAGTTAAACTCCGGACAGCTGAAGAACTTTTCGTCGATGGAACCATCAACCCAAAATCTACCGGCGTTGAAGCTACTCAATTCGTACAAACCGAAACCTATATCTGCAAAGGAAAGGGAACTGAAATATGGGAACCACGTTTTACGTATCATGGTTTCAGGTATGTTGAAGTGTCAGGATTAACTCACGCTCCTGATACCGGAACGGTTAAAGGAATCGTTGTTTATTCATCCGTGCCGGTTGCCGGAACATTTAAATGCTCGAACGAAAACATCAACCGATTGCACGAAATGGCACTCTGGACGGAAACCAGCAATCTTCATGGAATCCCGACCGACTGCCCGGCACGCGAAAAATGTGGCTGGCTTGGCGATGCACATGCCGTGGCTCCGATGACTATTTACAACTTTGGAATGGAGACATTCTGGATAAAATACCTGGCCGATATACGATCTTCGGCGGCCCGCGAAGGAAACACAATCTTTCAGAAAGCCAAGAACCAGGTTTTTTATAATGCTTACAAGCAACCCGGCATCCCTTACATGATTGCACCCGGAAAGCGCGAGTGTGGTGCAGCTTCTGCCGATTGGGGAACGGCATTAGTTCAGATTCCATGGTACCTTTATTTGTACTACGGAAATGCCGAAATACTACGGGAATATTATCCTGACATGAAATTCTGGACCACATACCTGGAGAAACTGGCGGTTGATAACCTGGTTCTGGAAGGTTTGGGTGATTGGTGCCCGCCAGGAGGCGAATTCTCGGATTGCCCGTTCGAACTGAGCTCAACAGCCTACTATTACCTCGATCTGAGTATAATGGAGAATTCAGCATTGATTTTTCATAATAACGAAGATGCCGGTCATTATAAAACAATCAGAGAAGCTGTAAAAAAAGCTTTTAATGCAAGGTTTTATGATGCCGCGAATCACACGTATGGAAGCCAGACCGGAAATGTTATAGCTCTCGATATGGGATTGGTTCCGGCTGGTGATGAATCTGAAGTATCCAATTCGATTGTAAAAGATATGGATCAGCATCACAATGGATTTATGCATACCGGTATTTTCGGGCTTTCACGGATTTCTGACGCGCTGTCTAAAAATGGTAATGAAAAAGTGGCATACCGGATGCTGGGAAGTGGGGGTAAAGAAAGTTTTGAAAACATGTGGAAAATATATAATGCCACCACCTTGTGGGAAGTATTACCTGTAGCGGATGTGCCTGATTCAATTAAGCTCCGGTATAATAATTTTTCACACAATCACCCTATGCAGGGTGGTTTTGATGCATGGCTTTACAAAGGAATTGCAGGGATCTCTCCGGTAACCGAAAATCCTGGTTTTTCCACTATTTTATTTGAACCATTGCTTGTCAACCAACTCGACTGGGCCGAAGTTAATTATGAATCGGGCTTTGGAATTATTAAAAGCGCTTGGAAATGGAAAGGCGGCACTTTGATATGGGATATCACCATTCCCTGCAATACCAATGGTGAAGTGCAAATTCCTTTTGAGAAATATTCGTCTCTGAAAATTAATGGCAAAAATGCAAATGACTATAAGTCATTAGTATCGAAAACATCAACAAATGATAAAGGACTCATCCAGCTGAATTCAGGAAAATATCATATTGAGTTGGCCCGATAATTAAAAAATAGAGCGAAATACCATGAAACCTGTTAAATTGTATTATCTGATGATGTTACTGATTCCTTTTATTGCAGTGAGCTGTAACAGGTCAGTTTTAAAAAATGATTACCCGTCAGGTTCCATGGAATATCCTGTCAGAGCTACCACACAAAGAGAATCGAGCTACGACAGGGATTTTATAAACGGGAATGCTGATAACAGGCTTTTTGATCCAGGACAGACCCGCATGATCGCAGATATGAAAGGACCCGGACGCATAAACCATATCTGGTTTACCGCATCAGGTAATGAACGTGGTTTCCCAAGATCTGCAGTAATAAGAATATACTGGGATGGCAGTGACCAACCTGCAGTGGAAGTTCCATTAGGCGATTTTTTCGCTTCCGGACATGGTATGCAGGTAAATGTTAATAGTTCACGTATAGCGACCTCTTCTTTTGGCAGAGCATACAATTCGTATTGGACTCTACCCTTCCGTAAGTCTGCCAGAATTACAATTACAAATGAGTCAGAAACAGAATCTATAGGTTTGTATTGGTATGTTGAGTGGGAGAAAAGGGGAATTCCTTCTGATGTACCTTATTTCTATGCTCAATACCGTCAGGAGAATCCGGCTGTTCCCGGTCGTGATTATCTGATTGCTGACATTAGGGGGAAAGGACATTATGTAGGTACAGTGCTTTCTGTTAGGGCAAGCCATCCTGGTTGGTTTGGCGAAGGTGATGACCGCTTTTATATTGATGGCGACACAACTCCAACACTTCATGGGACTGGTACTGAGGATTATTTTAATGATGCCTGGGCATTCCGGGTTGTCAACAGACCCAATTATGGAGTTTCAATTTGGGAAGGCATGAATGCTGGGAGCCGGATAACTGCCTACCGATGGCATGTGACCGATCCGGTTTTTTTCGAAGACTCTCTCAAATTTGCAATAGAACATAAAGGCAATTTATTTTATGATGACTTCAGCCTTGCCGATGGATATACTGACAGACGTCCCGATTTTTACTCATCAGTTGCATTCTGGTATCAGCAAGGCAAGCCCAAAAAGTTTCCTGTGTTTCCTTCTGTTAAAGAAAGGATGCCAAAGTATGAACTTATTCAGGTTGATGAAATCCAGGCTGAAAAATTGCCTAAGAACGTGCAAATAAATGAAGATCCTTCATACACCAATAAAAAAGGATTGCAACTAATTCCGGATCATGAAGGCGAAACTTTAACGATGCCTTTTGAAGTTAAAGAAGGCGGGAACTATAATGTTTTCATCAGGTTATGGCCGCGTGGTGATGCCGGCATTTATGATATTTTATTAGATAATCAGAAAATGGAAGTTGCCAGGGATCTTTATGAGGAACATCATTTTATGACTGACATCAGGTTAGGACAAATGCAAAGGTTCACAAAAGGCCAGCACAAAATTGAAGCTGTTTATAGGGGAGTATCACATCCGGGATCGCCTGGTTGCCTTTTTGTTGATGCAATTGTTCTTGAGCCTTTACCTAATCTCGAAAAAAAGACAAAGTAATTTAATGCATTAACTTCAATTTTTATAAAATACAGAAGTCAAAATGAAAAATCTAATAATAAAATTCTCAGCCATAAGAATTAGCATTTCAGCCTTTTTTATAGTTTGGCTCGGAATTATAAACCATCAGGTAGCCCATTGCCAGACCCGTGTTTTGGATCAAACTGAGTTTTTGACTTTGATGAAGGAAAACATCCATGATGCCACTTTGGATGTTGATGGAAGTTCGTACCGGATAAAAACCACGGGAAACGATCCGTATATTTACACGAATGCTCTAAAAAACAATCTTTCTCCGGAAAACACTGTCCTTTCATTTGAATACTTCTGTCCGCGCGGGCTTGACCATCTGGAAATTTATTTCTGTCCTCCGGTTGATGTTAATCATTCAAAACTGGTCAGTAAAATAGGGCTTTCAGAAGGCTGGGTCGGGTTTTCCGTTGACCTGGGTAAGGATATTGGGGATTGGGGAAAAGCAGGAGAAAACCTTAGGCTCGACTTTGGTAGTATTTCAGGTGTCGACATCCAAATCAGGAATATAAAACTAAGGGCCAAAACAGATCGTGAAATCAAGCTGGCAAGCGAATACAAGGATAAGAAACGTAGAGAATCCATTCTTGAAAATAACCTGAATACATACCTTAAAACAGAATATCCGGATCAGATAAGCCGTGTTGAGGTTGGCAGCGACAAAATTACAATAAGCGGAAACGTAATAAAAGCACCTTCATTATTCCTTTGTGAAGTTCCTCCTTACCAGGATGTTACTGAAGAACAAAACTTTGCTTCTGCAATTCCTGTTTCCGGAAAAACTTTTAAAACCACCACTCCACGTTATATTAAACGTGATGGGCAAACTTACGACCGGCTGCTTTCCAAATGGGTCCTTGCAAAAAAAACAGCATCAGGCTATATACTGGTTTCACATGCCCGTTATCCCGATCAGATCAAATCCAGATATAATCTTCCTTATGAAAAAGCCACGAGCAGGAAAGGTCTAGGTGGTTTTAGCACAAACAGGGGACATACAGAAGACCTGAGAGATCTGGATATTACAAGTGCAACAGTGAATATTTGGATAACTCATTTTATGTACAGCAAAGCTGCGCCGGACCGGATGGAATACCAATACAACGGGAAATCCTATTATTTTGGCAAAAAGGAAGTCGCTCAATTTGATTCCACATTCAGCCTTACAGCACGAAAAAATATCATTACTGCGGCAATTCTGCTGATCGATAAAATAGAAAATTGTGCTGATCCTGAAATTGGAAAACTCCTGCAACACCCCGATTGCGACCCGGCAGGTATTTATGCCATGCCAAATATGACTAACTCGGCAAGCGTTGAATGTTATGCGGCAGCACTTGATTTTCTTGCAAGCCGCTACAGCCGTGCCGACAAAAAATATGGTCGCTGCAACCACTGGATAATGCACAACGAGGTGGATGCCGGCTGGGTTTGGACCAATGCCGGAGACAAAACAGCACTGGTTTTCATGGATACTTACATCAAATCCATGCGTATGTGCTACAACATTGCACGCAGCTACAATCCGCATTCCGAGGTATTTGTAACCCTTACTCACTATTGGGCATGGACCTCACACCCCAAATTCTATCCTTCAAAAGACCTGATGGAGTACCTTCTGAAATATTGCCGCGCTGAAGGCGATTTCCAATGGGCAATGGCTCAGCATCCTTATCCCGAAGATTTGTTCGAACCTAAAACATGGTTAGATCCGAAAGTTTCATTCGATTTTAATACACAACTGATCACCTTTAAAAACCTGGAAGTCCTGAATGCCTGGATCAAGCAGCCCGAAGTACTTTACCATGGAAAAACTAAACGGACTCTGTGGCTTTCCGAAAACGGAACCAATTCAAAAACCTACTCCGATCAGGATTTAAAAGAACAGGCAGCTGGCTTTGCTTATACCTGGAAAAAAATGAAGAACCTGGATGGTATTGATGGTTTTCAATGGCACAACTGGTTTGATAACAGCGGTGAAGGAGGATTGCGCATCGGACTCAGGCGTTTGCCGGATGATGAAACCGATCCCGGAGGAGCGAAACCAGTTTGGTATGTGTACCAGGCTGCCGGAAGAGCCAATGAAGATTCGGTATTTGATCAGTACAAAAAAGTTATCGGCATTAACAGTTGGGATGAAGTCAACTACATCGGTGAAATTGATCCTGCGAAGAAACAACAGTCGTACCGTGATCTGAAAAGCGACTCCTGGGTAGCAACAGATGCTTTGGGCCGAAAACTTCCGACTTATGAAGATTGTGGTCCGGTAAAGAAAGACCGCTTTGTCGGGATGTTTTATTTCATGACTCATATCACTCCGGGAGGCCCGGGTCCGTATGATGTAACTAAAACAATGAAAGCCAATCCTGATAATCCGCAATGGGTTGATGGTGATTATTTCTGGGGCGAACCCGAAAACGGGTATTATCTTTCCTACGAAAAATGGATGATCCGCAGGCATGCTCAGTTACTGTCGGATGCCGGCGTGGATGTGATCATTTTTGATGTCACCAACGATAAAACTTTCCCTGAAGTTTATCTTCCGGTTTGCGAAGTCTTTCGTGAAATGCGGTCAAAGGGCGAAAAAACTCCAGACATCGCATTCCTGGGAAGCGAAATTTCAGTGAATACATTGTGGAACGACTTTTATAAAAAAGCCATGTATCCTGACCTTTGGTTTCAATGGAAAGGGAAACCATTGCTGCTGTTTGGCCAACATGAAATCCCATCGAGAAAGAAAAATAACGATGTGGTTTTCCCGGAAGAAATCCGTAGTTTCTTTTCAATCCGCCAAAGCTGGGCCTGGACTTCGCTTCCCTGGTATCAAAGCTGCCCTTATGGAAAAGACAAATGGCCTTGGGTCGACCATTATCCCCAGGCTATCAATTGGCATGAATCTCCTAATAAAGCTGAGATGATCCCGGTGGCAGTCGGGCAGCACCCACTTTCCAATATTGGCCGGAGTTTCCACAACTACAACCAGCCCCAGGCCGACAAATACGATCTGACCCCTTTTACTGATCAGGGACTGTGTTTCGAAGAACAATGGAGCCGTGCTCTCGAAGTTGATCCTGAATTTGTATTCGTTACTGGCTGGAACGAATGGAGTGCCGGTGCGCAGGTTATGGGAAAGGATATTAATAAATCGCTCCTGAAATGGAATTTTTATCCCGGTGCTTATCTGGGCAAAGCCGGAAAAAATTTAAAAGAAGGAGATTATTATTTTATCGATCAATATAACCAGGAGTTTAGCCGGGATATTGAACCCATGACTGGCGGGCATACCGATAATTATTATTACCAGCTGATGGCTAATATCCGCAGGTACAAAGGAATGGAAAAACCGGTTGAGGCCGGTCCTTCGGTAACCATTGACATTCGTGGCGATTTTAAACAATGGAACAACGTTGAAGCGGTTTATTTCGATCATATCGGCGACACTGAACACCGGAATAGCCCGGGGCAGGGGCAGGCAGGGCCTTATGTAAATAATACCGGCAGAAACGACATTGTTACCATGAAAGTGGCCTATGATGCCAGCTCAGTATATTTCTATGCCGAAACGGCCAAGGATATCAGTCCTTCAACTGATAAAAACTGGATGTTGCTGTTTGTCGATGCTGACCAGCAAAAGGAAACTGGCTGGGAAGGATATGACCTGGTAATCAACTCCGTTGTAACAGATCCGAAAATGACAACCCTTTCGTGGTTAAACAAGGATGGATCGAATGGGAAATCAGTAGCTGTACCTTACCAGCTTAATCAGAACAAACTCATGATCAAAGTCAAACGATCTGATTTGAGTAAAAATGAAAAGCTGGCTTTCGATTTTCACTGGGCCGATAATATTCAAAAGATTGGTGACGTTTCGGAATTTTTCCTTAACGGAGACCAGGCACCTGAACGACGTTCTAATTATAGGTTTCAAGCCGGAAATACTGAATATCATGTTTCAGTAAAAGGAAAGGATACAAACGATGGTTCAGGAATAAATCCTTTTCGAACCATAAATAGAGCGGCACAAAAAGCACAGCCAGGCGATGTTATTACTGTTCATGCCGGGACGTACCGTGAGCGTGTTAATCCAATATGCGGTGGCATTTCCGATTCCAGGCGCATAACCTATCAGGCAGCCCCGGGCGAGAAGGTTGAGATCAAAGGCTCGGAGGTCGTCACTAACTGGATAAAGATCCAGACGGATGTTTGGCAGGCGATAGTGCCAAATACTATTTTCGGTAGTTTCAATCCGTTCAATGACCTCATCCAGGGCGACTGGTTCAATGGCAAAGGCCGGAAGCACCACACCGGGGCGGTCTATCTCAATGGCGAATGGCTGACAGAAGCTGTCATACTGGAAGACGTTATGAAACCGGTCGGTGCGAATCCTCTTTGGTTCGGCCAGGTTGATGAAAAGAACACAACGATCTGGGCGCAGTTCAAGGATAAGGATCCCAACAAGGAACTCGTCGAGATCAATGTACGCCAGACGGTGTTCTATCCGGATCAACCGGGCCATAACTATATCACGGTGCGCGGATTCATCATGAAAGATGCGGCTACACCCTGGGCTCCTCCCACCGCCGAACAGGTTGGCCTGATCGGCACCAATTGGAGCAAGGGTTGGATTATTGAGAACAATTCAATAAGCTACTCTATATGCTCTGGTATCGCTTTAGGGAAACATGGTGACGAGTTTGATGACACCTCAGCGAATAGTGCCGAGGGATATGTGAAAACCATCGAGCGCGCCCATAATTTCAAGATTCCATGGACCCGGGAAAACATCGGTCACCACATCGTACGCAACAACACCATTTCTCATTGTGAACAAACCGGCATCGTTGGCAGCATGGGTTGCGCTTTCAGCACAATCACCGGAAACACCATTCATGACATCCATGTGAGGCAACTGTTCACAGGTGCGGAGATGGCGGGAATCAAGTTCCATGGTGCTATTGATGTAGAGATCAGCCATAATCATATTTACCATACAAACAGGGGGCTATGGCTTGATTGGATGGCTCAGGGCACCAGGGTCTCCGCAAACCTATTTCACGACAACATTTTAGAGGATGTATATACCGAGGTGAACCACGGCCCGTTTGTGTTTGATAATAACGTGCTTCTTTCGACGGTGAATATTTGGGACATGTCTCAAGGTGGTACCTATGCCCACAACCTGCTGACAGGGATCATTATCACAAATCCTGATCGCGACAGGATGACGCCTTTCCTTCAACTACATTCCACTGAATTGGCGGGTTCGAGCAATATTTTGGGCGGTGATCACCGTTTTTACAACAATATTTTTGTTGGCGATTTCGGAAAAGGGGGCGAAAAAGAAAAATATGAACTCTTGCCTGAGATTCCGATTTATTTGCCACGAGGTTCGGACTTTGGTTTGTGTACTTACAATGTATGCGATGTGCCAATTTTTACTTGCGGAAACGTCTATCTCAGCGGCGCGAAACCCTACATGAAAGAAATAAGTCCTTTGGTTTTTAAGGAAGAATCTAAAATTGTGTTAGTAGAGGAAGGCGGGTTGATGTATCTCCAAATGTCTTTGCCAGCACAACCCTTAAAGTCGGAAACGAAACTCGTTACTTCGGGGTTGCTGAATAAAGCCAGGATTCCCGGCCTTGGTTATGAAAATACCGATGGCTCACCACTCAGAATTGAATTGGACTATTTTGGCAAGAAAATCACTCCCCAATACCCAACCCCCGGTCCGTTCGGGAATTTAGATCAAGGTAGTTTTAATTTGAAAATTTGGCCTCAGTAAATTAAAGACGGAATGAAATTTATTCAAGAGATAATAAGCAGATAATTAATGAAGTATAAAATACCATTTTTGGTTTTTCTTTCAGTTTTACTGTTGGCGTTTGTCCGGCCTGAAAAGGAATTTAAGATATTCCAGTTTCCTCAGGATCAGATACCACGTATAGATGGAGATTTTTCGGATTGGATTATGGTTCCGGAATCATATGTTATCGGGATTGATGAACTGAAAAATACCAAATTTGGAGAAGGGAAAAATCAGGATCCAAAAGACTTTGATCTGAAGGTTAAAATAGGATGGATTAAAGGCTTGAATCGACTTTATTTTTACATAGATGCGTATGACGACTTTTGGGATTTCAGTGACCTTGCACTTCGCCAGGATATTTTTGAGTTGGTAGTTGATGGAAATAACTCGGGAGGCTCATTCATAAATGAAGAAAACTGGGACTTCAAGAACCGGCAAAAAGATCAGCCGTTTTTTGCCGGAAAAGGAACAAATGCTCAAAACTATCATGTTTTCACGCCAGCTTTGAATAAAGACTGGGCTTTAGCATGGGGGAGTTTCCCTTGGATAAAGGATTTTCCTTATGCAAATTCAGCTTGTAAGTACAATTTTAAACAAGGTGAAAGCGGCAGGCTGCAAATGGAGTTTTACATTACTCCGTTTGACTTTGCTTCGTTCGATGGCCCTCAAAATTCAACTCAATCAGTGCTAAAAGAGAATGAATTGATTGG
This sequence comes from uncultured Bacteroidales bacterium, assembly GCA_903913645.1. Taxonomy (GTDB): domain Bacteria; phylum Bacteroidota; class Bacteroidia; order Bacteroidales; family UBA4417; genus UBA4417. The sequence continues at coordinate 14,814 of CAIWMA010000527.1, forward strand.
TATTTCATGGGCCATGCTCGATTTTGACGGGAAGAAATGTAAAGCCTTTATGAACCTTTCGCACGATTTCAGAATGATTTCTGATGCTTCTTACTTGTGTGCATTTCGTTTGATGCCTTTGGAAAAGTCTCTTGTAAAACCGATTGAAGCCAACTGGAAGTGTATTGTTGATAACAAGGATAAAAGAAGTATCAGTTTCTATAATAATTCAGTGGGCGAAATCACAAAATGGCATTGGGATTTTGGCGACGGAGAAACTTCCGAAGAGCAAAATCCTGTGCATCAATATAAGAGCAGCAATGCCTGGAAGGTTATTCTTACAGTAGAAGGGCCTGCAGGAAAATCAATCCGGTCGAAAGTTTGGGAAGTTGTTACAGAATAACATTTCAATAAAAGTAATATCTGAAAATCCAATATTAGGATCGATTGGACTTATGGTAAGTAATAGAATAATCAATTTTAGACAGAGTGTGAAAAATGGAATTAAAG
>CAIWMA010000528.1 GCA_903913645.1 uncultured Bacteroidales bacterium
CTATTGTAAAAAAGAATTCTGAAGCTTGTGTATCAAAAATGGTTATGTCGCAGGCTGAAATCAGGCGTCGCCCTCAAGGGAGTAAACCGGAATAAGAAATGAGAAAACAGAACCTTTTCCGGGTGAGCTTTCCACGGTGATGGTACCACCATTTTTTTCAACCATTTCGCGCGTTAGCAGGAGTCCAAGGCCCGTTCCCTGTTCCCTTTCGGTTCCGGGAGCAGATACCATTCTGTTTAATGCAAACAGGTTTTTGCATGTTTCAGCATCCATGCCTACTCCGTTATCAGCTACCGAAATCTTAACAAAATCCGTTTCTGCTTCTGTTTCTGAAATAAATGCTTCTGAATAGATACTTATTCTACCGCCAATATTAGTGAATTTTATTGCATTCATTATCAGGTTATTCAAAATGGTGATCAGCATATATTTATCAGCCAACAATACAACATCAGGTTTAACATGGTTACTGATGTCTATTTTTTTACGGTAGGCACTGCTAAAGAGGACATTTACCACTTCTTCCACTGCATCTATCAGTGCGATCCTGACCGGATCAAAAGGGATATGCCCGGTTTGAAGTCTTGACCACGAAAGCAGGTTATCAAGCAGGTTAAACGAATTTTTCGCCACGTTGAGAATAATCTCCAGCGATTCCTTGATTCCATCTTTTGAAAGTATTTCCAGATCTTCGAGCAACATGTCGGTGAATCCGATAATGCTGCTGTATGGATTACGCAGATCATGGGCAATAATTCTAAAAAACTTATCCCTGGTTTTATTAAGCTCTAAAAGGCTTGCATTATATTTTTCAAGTTTCAGACTGGCTTCTTTGCGCAGGGTAACATCACTGAAAACGCATTGCACCCCCTCTGTTTGGCCATTCTTCTGGATCAGACTTGCTTTAACCTCATAAACAACAGGCTGCCTGTCAATTCCATAAGCTTTGAGCTCGAATGGAGTGTCGCATTCACCTTCAAGTATTTTTGACTTTATATCATTGGCAAAGTCAATATTTTCCTCATGTACGAATTCAAAAACATTATGTTGGGTAAGCGACTCCAGGTCAGTTTGAAGATACCTGAGTAGTGTGCGGTTTGCATTGGTGATTTTACCATCAATATCAGTTGTAAGAATGAAATCGTTGGCATTATCGAACAATTCATGATATTTCGCCCCGCTGGCACGAAGTTCTTCTTCAATTTTTTTATAGCTGGTAATATCATGAATTGTTCCTACTATAAATTTCTTACCCGAGGGTTTCTCAACATACAATTGCTTATAGGTTACAATTGTGTGTACTGTTCCATCCGACCATGTAATTTGCTCTTCATTACTGCTTGATCCTGTCCGGAAAACCATTTCATCATATTTCCAGAATACGTCTGCTTGTGTTTCCGGGAAAAGATCATAATCTGATTTCCCTAACAGCGCCTCCCTCGCCTGACCCATCATCTCGACTGCAGCATTATTCAAAACCACCCATTTATGGTCTTCGTCTTTGACAAAAAAAGGAGTTTTAATGGAATTAATTACAAGTTTAAGAAAATCGGCCCGTTCGTGGTAATCAGTTTCTGCTTTCTTTTGTTGAGTAAGATCATTAACATATCCTATAACAGATTCAACATTTCCTGAATGATCCAGAATTGGAACAAAACTATATGCGAGATAGGTTTCATAGGATTCGCCACTCAATTTAAATTGGATTTCGCCAGTTATTATTTCCTGATTATCAATGCTTTTACTGAACTGAGCACTGATTCCGCTTCGCTTCATGGCTTCTATGCTCAAAAAATTAAATTCCATAATTGATAAATCTGCGTTTAAACGCATAATCTTTTTCATGGAATCATTTACTTCAAGCAATTGCCCGTTTTTGCTGATCAGCGAAACACCGACCGGCAGATTCATAACAAGGCGGTAATATTTTTGCTCGCTGAATTTCAGTGCTTGCTCCATTCCCTGGTGTGAGCCCAGATCCCAGGTTATATTGACAATATGATTTGTGTTACCTGATGCATCACCCAGTATATAGCTTGTAGTTTCAACAAGCAGAACCGAACCATTTTTATGAACCATTCTATACCTGGTGTTTAAAAAATCAACCCCGCTGTTGAGCTTTTCAATCGCTTTTTTAACAAGTGGTAAATCATCCGGGTAAACCAGGTTGAGAGATCCCAATTCCTTTATTTCAGCTTTGGAATACCCAAGCATTGCTTCGGTTGAAGGAGAAATATAAATGGCCGTACCATCAGGAGTATGAACGGAAACAGAGGCATTCGGGTAGCCAGGCATCGCAGCTAATAAATTTAAACTTTCAAGTGCCGGCTTGGTATCAAAAGCAGGTAAAGTTGTATAAAGGATGAAACAAAATATTCCATTTTCATCCGGGTTTTGTGAGCTGACATTTATCAATGATGCTTCAAGGTATACTTCGGACAAACCAACGCCAAAAACTACTTTCCCATGAAAAGTACTGAGTCCTTCAATTGCTGTCTTTCGGACAGATTCTACAAATTGTTTATTCCGGGCGTTTTCGGTTAGATTGGTCGCAAGCAAATCTTCTTTACTGATCTTAAAATGAGTAACAAACAACTCGTTGCAATCACAAATCTGAGAATTAGTGTTAAAACGCAAATAAGGTTTCCCGGAACCTGATATCCGAAAAAACTGATTTGCTTCAGCTCCATTTGTAACATCTGAGCCTTCAACCGTTTTTCTCATTTTACCAATTTTTATTAACAGCTAATAATATGTCAAATAAAAACCACGGATTATTATTTAACATTTTTATTAACAATAAGTTAATAAAATAAATTACCACAAAATTAAAGCCATTTTCTTTTATTAGAGTATTCAAAAGTTAACTGTTAGTAAAGATACGAAGAAAACAAAAAAAATCTCTTTCCTCTCGTATTAAAAATATCATGATATGAAAAATGTTATACTTTTGGGCTTTTTCAAATTGTGATAAACCTTGAACCTGCAATGATCGGTAAATCACCCAAATTAAAAACTAATATCAGGTAATTCAGAATAGAATCTACCTGACGAAAATCCAAATAAAAACTTACTATGAAAACAGTAATCTTTACCGAAAAAGCTCCCAAAGCAATAGGCCCTTATAGCCAGGCTATCGAAATAAATGGAATGTTATTTGTTTCCGGACAAATTCCTCTTGATCCTGCAACGTCAAAAATTGTTGAAGGCGGAATTAAGGAACAGACCGAACAGGTAATGAAAAACATCGGCGCAATACTGGCTGAAGCCGGTTATACTTTTGCTGATGTGGTAAAATCGACCTGCCTGCTTAGCGACATGGATAATTTTGCCGCTATGAATGAAATTTATGGAAATTACTATCCTGAAAATAGTCCGGCCCGTGCAGCCTATGGCGTGGTAAAACTTCCGCTTGGAGCGTTGATAGAAATTGAAACGATTGCGGGTAGGTAGTGGAGTGAAAAGTGAATAGAGAAAAGTGAATAGTGAAAGGTTAATGGTTAATTGAAAAAAGTTAATGGGATTGTAATGAAGTTCCAATCTCCAGTCTCCTGTTTCCAATTACTAGTCACCAATCACCAGTCACCAATCACCAGTCACCAATCACCAG
>CAIWMA010000529.1 GCA_903913645.1 uncultured Bacteroidales bacterium
CACACCCGCCTGGTATTATTTCCTGGTTAACAGAAAACCAGGCCATAACTCAATGAAAATAGGGATTTTAGGATTCAGCGGAATAAAACCGGTAAAAATTTCATCATTTAGCCCGTTAAGATCTTCGGATGAGAACAAGAGAAAAAAGTGGCTGGCTGAAGTTGAAAAATTAGGAGAAAGACAAATTTAAATGATGAAATGTAAGACATTGATCTGGGTTAAAATCATTCATACCCTTATATGGCTTTTCTTTAACCTGGTATTGTTTTACATGGCTTACGCAGTTATTGTAAACAGAATTAACAAATTTGTCTGGATTGGAATCGGATGTATCGTTATGGAATGGATTGTACTGATCTTTTTTAAATGGCAATGCCCGTTTACCATTATTGCCAGGAAATACACCGATTCAACAAAAAAGAACTTTGATATTTATATACCGGATTGGTTAGCAAAATACAACAAGGAAATTTACATTACATTTTTTGTTATCACAATTAGTGGATTGATTTTCAGAATTTAAACAGATTTTTATGAATACAAAATCAGAACGGAATATCCTTATTTTCCTGCTTGCCTTTCTTGGCTTGGGGGCAATAGGAGGAGGTGGAGCATTAATCATTTCACCTTCAGGAAAGTTGTTGGGTGGATTGCCATTATCCATATTAGAAAGATCACCTTTCACTGATTTTTTAGTGCCGGGAATCATTTTATTCATTGTCCTGGGACTAATTCCCTGCCTGTTGGTTTACGCTTTGATAAAAAGACCTGAAAGTAAATTTGCCGGTTACTTTAATTTTTTCAAGGATATGCACTGGGCCTGGTCATTCAGCATATATGTAGCTTTTGCTCTAATTATCTGGATACAGGTTGAAACAATTTATGTTCAAGGCGTTGGGTGGCTGCAGACTTTTTATATGCTTTATTCCATAACTCTTGTTCTTGTGGCATTGCTGCCAAAAGTAAGAATGTTTTATAAAGGTTAATACTAAAAATTTCAAATGATCATAGCATTAAAAATTGCCGGCCTACTCATAATCATTTTGCTTATCGGGCGAATAAATCTATCAATTCAATTCAGAAGGAAAGTAAAAGTGCTATTTTTAGTTTCCAAAGATATTTCTTCCAACATATTCTGGTATAATCAACTGGAAGGTTTGCCAGAGCCTGTTCAGCGCTATTTCAAACATGTTTTAAAAGAAGGGCAGCCATATATCAGTTATGTAAGCCTGAAGCACGATGGACTATTTAAAACGGGATTAGATAAAAAATGGATCAGAATCAAAGGTGAACAGTATTTTACCACCGAAAAACCGGGTTTTATTTGGAAAGGAAGTACCACATGGTTTACAGCCTGCGATATGTATATTAAAGGCATAGGGCGATTGGTTGTAACCTTATTATCACTTTTCAATTTTCTGGATGGAAAGGGTGAACAGTATAACCAGGGAGAATTGCTACGCTGGCTTGGCGAAGGAGTTTGGTTCCCTACCAATTTTTTGCCGGATGAAAATAAACAATGGTCATACATTGACTCGCAATCTGCCAACCTTACATTTAACATTAATGGACTTTTACTGTTTTTTATCGTAACCTTTAATGAAATTGGCGAGATTATACAAATGGATACAAAACGATATTTTGATGAAAAAAATCTTGAAACCTGGATATGTAAAAAGAGCAATTACAAGGAAATGAATAACATGCTTGTGCCGACTGCTACTGAAGCTATCTGGAAATTAGTTAAGGGTGATCTAAGTTATGCAAAGTTTAATGTTACAAGCATCAAATACGACAAATCGAACTATTTTTCTTAACAAGGGATACATTAAATTCAGCAAGGCCTTGTAAACTAAATAATAAAACTGATTCTTCTAATAAATTAGTCAAGTTGACTTTCACGAAATTCAAGCCTCTCATTGATCATTTTGATCATTTCTTTTAATTCCACAAGGCTTGAAATTACATAATCAGCGCCAGCCTCCAGGTATGCTTCTTTTCCTTTATATTCCGGGGTATCCGGTATTATATTTTGTGACATATTGTTCTTTTTAAAAGTTATATCATTCCATTTTTGATTAATTTAACTTAACTGCTTCCATTCACATTATTGCCTGCTAGGATTTTATGCAAGCATTGCTGAATCTAAAAAGAGGGAACAAGTACAGATTTATTTTTCCCCAACCAACCAAGGACTGATGTCTGTAATGTTCCCATTTGATAATTTAAAATCACTTCGTTTATTTCTTTTTTACAACTCCACCAATTCAATCTTTAAGTCGTACAATACACCTTCTATTGTATCAATAAGTTTTTGAATATCATGAGGATAGAGTTGCCCGATGTTAGCAATACGGAAACAATCTGACTTATTTATTTTACCGGGACTGATTATTAACCCTTTTTCATTCAGGTGGGTGTAAAACTTCTCGAAAGAAAAATCAGGATGATGGGGAAACATGAAAGAGGTAACAATATAACTTCTCATTTGAGCTGAAAGATACATTTCAAACCCTAACTCTCTCATTTCACCTACCAGCAAAGCATTATTTACTGAATAACGTTCGGCTCTGCCATTTATTCCGCCTTCGCTTTCAAGTTCGTTCAGTGCTACATTAAAAGCAAGTAATGCATGTACCGGAGGCCTGAAGCGAAACTCTCCTGTTGTATTTAAGCCAAGCCATTGGTCATATAAATCCAGGCTTAATGAACGTACCTGGTATTTGCACTCATCCAATAAAGAACGTTTTAGCAATACATAACTGAATCCGGGAATTCCCTCGATACATTTATCAGAACCTGAAATTAAATAACTGATATTTAATTCTTTAAGAGAGATATCATAAGCCCCAAATGTACTCAAGGCATCAACAATAAAATTTTTATTGTACCTGGCGCAAATTTCACCGATTTCAGCAATAGGATTAAGTAATCCGCTGGAGGTTTCGCAATGTACAGCTGCAACATGCGTAATCTGCCGGTTTTTCTTTAAAAATGATTCAATTTCTTTAAAATCAGGTAGTTGGTTCTCATTATAAATAATCTCAAGTAATGGTATTGAATGTATGCGCGCTATTTTACTGATGCGACGGCCATTAGCTCCGTTAACAATATTCAGCAGCATGCCTTTTGACGAAATAGCTGATGAAATTACTGATTCAACACCATGTGTGCCGCTTCCTGGAATTATAACAGATTCATATTCAGGTGATTCTACATGCGCTAATGTAAGTAGTCTTTCCCTTATTTGCTTTACATATGTAATAAAAATGGAATCATTAGATTCAAGATCTATGTTTGCAGCTTCTTTTACAGTTTTTGATGTAGTTACAGGCCCTGGTGTAAAAAGCAATTTATCTTTTGTATTCCTGCTATTATTTAGTATTTTTGTTTCTGAGTTTTTCATAATTAAAATGGTTAAGATTATGCCGGGTGGAATTCATGCTATTTTGTCAAGTAGAGTTTGTTATTCATTAAGTATGGATTACCTAATTAGTACAACACTCGAACTTCTGGCTATCAGTAGAAAGTAGCATCTTAGTGCATTTCTCGTCGTTCAGACAAATTAGTTTAGTTTGTGCATCCAAAAGGGAATTTTCATTGGAATTATCGCTCGAAGTTTCTTCCATTTCATTGTCATCATAATAGGCGGTGTAATCAAAAACCATTGGCATCTTTGTGTATGTTTTGGTTTCTGTTTTTATCTCTCCTTGCTGGTTGGCTTTTGTTTTCATTGCAAAAGTTGCCTTATTTTCTGAGGGCCGCTGCTTTTTTAAAAACCGGAATAGTTTTTTCATAATTGACAAGTCTAAAATTTACTATTGCAAAGTTCTGTAAGTAGTATTAATACATTATTTGGGAATAATTAAGATAAAGTTACTTTTAATAGAATTATATTGCCCTTGTTGCGATAAAATGACCTGTCTTTACCGCCAATTTCAACTGACATTCTTCAGATTAATAATCCGTTTTACAGAATTATTAATATTTACTTAATCAGGGCGAAACTTTGACCTAATATTCTGGCTGTATCTTTGTCGAATAATATTGATAGTTGTTCAATACTTATAATCAAGTAATTTAAATATTTAGCAATGTTGCTCATTTGCCTGGTTTTTTCTCTATTCATTGCTTTTCAACAAAAAGCAAAGGGAAAGGTATCATTGGTTAAACAAACTGATGCTCAGGCTTATCATGCTCAAAATGATCCTGGATAGATATAGGAGGTTATCCTGGCGAGATTGAACTTTTAAAATATCAGATAAAGTTTATTCCTGAATATCCATATACCCATATATATATTATCAAGGCTGTACAGTTTAATGTACGGCCTTTTTTAAAAATACTAATTGGAGAAATACTGAGATATATAACCATATGTTGTTGCGCTTTCAAAGGTATTCCCGGTCAGTTAACAAATTGTTAACCATGTATTATATTGATACTATCAAATTATTACTAAACTCAATAAAAATGAATATTAAAGTATGTGAAAATGGACTCAGCCTCAGCCTCAACCTTTAGTTTTTTTGAATTCCTTCTGATGTTATTCTTTATGGGAACCATCGATATATTCATTGGTTATTGAATCTTTCCAGGATTTCAAAAGAGTCAAAAATTCAAAATAAAGAAGTAGAAAAGATGGGTGGAAAGCTTCTGGGAAATGAGTATTATGAGAATTTATGCTAATCAGAGAAACCAATATGGTTTATTGCTAAAAAGGAGGTATTAATATCTATTGCATTCAGGTGGTTGTTATAAACTAATACGATGGTTTAATTATTTTATGCTATCGTTTAACAAGTTTAAATGCTTGTTCTTCCACTTTTACAAAATAAAATCCAACAGGTAAATCCGAAATATTGATGATTTTTTCAAAAGAAGTTAATACTAATTGTCCGGAATTATTAAAAATATTGATTTCAGTCTTTTCTTCTGTGGGAAATTCAAAATATAAGATATCATGTGATGGATTAGGATACATCCGTATTTGTTTTGAATTAATATCCTCAATGCCCACTGTAAAAATAAAGTTTGCCAATAATACCCTGTTACTTTTAACAGTAAAGCTGTAGGATGGATTTGTACTTAAAATAACACCACCTTCGGTCCAGTTTGTAAAAATGTATCCTGCATTTGAAGTTGCGTTCAAAGTAGCATAGGTGCCAATTCCATATGTTTGGCTTCCACTTACTATTCCACCAACTGCTGGCAACGCTGAAGCCTGAATAATGACGCTATTATTGATATTTCGTGAAAAGTTGGCAACTAATGCCCTATCGGCATCAACAGTAAGGCTATATATCGAATTTGTATTTACCTGTGTCCCGTTTTCGGTCCAGTTTATAAAACTATATCCAATGAATGGAGTTGCATTTAATGTTATCAGGCTACCATAATTAAATGTTCCACCTCCACTCAGATCGCCCGCATCAGCAGGAAATGCTGTAATGGAAATCATATGCTTATTAATAGAAAAATTAGCTGTCAGGGATTTGCTCCCTTCCACGGTGAAACTGTATGCTGAGTCAATGCTTACAATAGTTCCGTTTTCTGTCCAATTGGTAAAACTATATCCGGAGCCAGGTGCAGCGGTAAGTATAGCAACTGAACCATAATTATAAGTTTTGCCGCCACTAACCGAACCGCCTTCAAATGGTAAAGCAGCAGCGGTAATAGCATAGGTAACCGGAGTATAGTTGGCAACTAATGTTCTGTCAGTATTAATAACAAAGCTAAAAGTAGAACTTGTACTAACCAGTATCCCGTTTTCAGTCCAGTTAACGAAACTGAATCCTATCTTTGGGATTGCGTATAATGTTATTACATTTCCATAATCGTATGTTCCGGTTCCGCCGGCACTACCTCCTGCAGCGGGGGAAGCTGTAACTGATATGTTATTTGTCTTAAGTTTAAAATCAGCAATTAAAGTTCTGTTGCCATTTACATTAAAACTATATATGGCGTTTGAACTTACAAAAATTCCGTTTTCAGTCCAGCCGGTAAAGCTGTATCCAGTGTCGGGAGTAGCTGTGAGTGTAGCAACGGAACCAAAATCATAGGTAGCGGAACCAACTGTGGAACCGCCTGCGGACGGAGTTGCCGAAGCTAAAATGCTATACTTGTTGAGTGTAAAGGTTGCTTCTAATGTTCTGTTTGCATCAGCAGCAAACTTATAAGTTGCAGCGGTACTTACCGGTGTTCCGTTTTCAGTCCAGTTCACAAAATTGTACCCGTTGCCAGCAGCAGCATTCAAAGTTACAGTACTGCCATAAGTATATGTTCCGCCTCCGCCCACAGTTCCAGCTGAGGCAGGAGATGCTGTAACTGAAACAGAATAAGAATTGAGTGAAAAATTAGCAGTCAATGTACTGCTTCCGCCCACTGCAAAATTATATGTTGGATTTGTACTTACGATAGTATTGCCTTCGGTCCAGTTGATAAAACTATATCCGCTGGCCGGGGCAGCTATCAAAGTAGCAATTGAGCCTAAAGTATACGTTTTACTCCCGCTTACCGTACCACCTGATAATGGAGCAACTAAGGCCTGTATACTATATGTATCAGGATTAAGTGTAAAGTTGGCGACTAAAGTTTTGTTCGAAATAATTGTAAAGCTATAGGCTGAACTTGTACTTACAACGACCCCGTTTTCGGTCCAGTTTATAAAACTGTAACCAGTTCCCGGAGTTGCATTTAAAGTTACCGAACTTCCATAATTGTATGTTCCACCTCCGCTTGCTGAGCCACCTGCATCTGGCAATGAAGTAACTAAAGTATTATATTTGTTTATTGTAAAATTTGCAATTAATATTCTGCTTCCTACCACAGTAAAACTTAATATTGGATTTGTTCCGACTACAGTTCCGTTCTCTGTCCAGCTGGTAAAACTATATCCTGTGAAAGGAGTTGCAGTCAGACTGGCAATGGACCCGATAGTATAAGTTCTGTTGCTGCTAACAGAACCGCCTGCTGATGGAATAGCTGAAGTCTGGATACTACATGTATTTGGATTAAGTGTAAAGTTGGCGACTATTGTTCTGTTGCCATTAATTGTAAAGCTATAAGTTAAACCGGTACTAACCTGTGTTCCGTTTTCTGTCCAGTTCACGAAATTGTAACCTATCACAGGGGCAGCACTAACGGTTACAACACTCCCCGAATTGTATGTTCCGGTTCCGCTTACAGAACCACCTTCAGCCGGTGAGGCCGTAGCTGATATTGTATTAGTTATAATTGAAAAATCAGCAGTCAGCGTTCTGTTTCCTGCCACAGTAAAACTGAAAGTGGCGTTTGTGCTTACAACAGTTCCTCCTTCTGTCCAGTTGTTAAAACTGTAACCTGTTGCAGGATTTGCTGTTACAGATGCTATTGATCCATAGTCATAGGTTCCGTTACCACTTACCATACCTCCTGTTACAGGTGAAGCCGAAGCCAGAATGCTATAGGTGACAGGGGCGAAGTTGGCAACTAAAGATCTGTTGGAATTGATCGTAAAACTATAGGTTGAACCTGAGCTCAGCTGTGTCCCGTTTTCAGTCCAGTTTACAAAACTGTAGCCGGCGACAGGCATTGCATTCATAGTTACAGCACTGCCATAAGTGTATGATCCATTTCCACTTACAGTACCTCCAACTGAAGGGATTGCTGAAGCCAAAACAACAAAACTGGAATTGTTGGTAAAGTTCGCGACTAATGCACGGTTAGTATTAAGTACAATGCTATAGATTGAACTTGTGTTTACCTGGGTTCCGTTTTCAGTCCAGCTAACAAAATTATATCCTGTGTTAGGAGTAGCATTTAAAATAACTGAACTACCATAAACATAGGTGCCGCCTCCGCTTGCTGAACCACCTTCAGCTGGTGAAGCTGAGACAGTAACAGTCTGTGTATTAATTGTAAAATTAGCTGTCAGAGATCTGTTTCTATCAATAGTGAAACTATAGGTCAGGTTTGTGCTTACAATGATTCCGTTTTCAGTCCAGTTGTTAAAACTGTATCCGCTGTTCGATGTAGCGGTAAGAGTTGCAAAAGAGCCATAACTATAAGTTCCGCCTCCACTTACTGTACCGCCTGCTAAAGGTATTGGTGATGCCAAAATAATACCAGAATAGGTATTCGAAACAAAGTTGGCAAATAGTGTTCTGCTGGCACTAACTTTAAAGCCATAGATTGAATTTGTGCTTACAGGTATCCCGTTTTCGATCCAGTTTACGAAACTGTATCCGGGTCTGGGGGTGGCATTTAAAGTTGCATTGCTGCCATAATCATATATGCCTCCTCCGCTTAGGGTTCCTGCATCTGCTGGTGTAGCTGAAACCAGGATATTATATGTAAAAGGAGTGAAGACGGCGGTGATGGATCTGTTTGAATTTATTGAAAAAGTATAGGTTGAAACTGAACTTACGGATACCCCGTTTTCTGTCCAGTTTGCAAAGCTGTAGCCGGGTTTTGGAGTAGCATTCAAAGTTACCATATTACCATAATTGTATATTCCACCTCCACTTAGTGTACCAGCTTCGGCCGGCGATGCAGTTACTGTAACGGTATATGTATCGCCTACAGGATTGCCAATTTCTTTATCGCTTCTTTTTTCAGTTAAACGACTTTTAAGTGAACTGTTTATCAGGTCGTTGGATGAAAATGCAATCTTTACATTACCAAACGCAATACCTGGAAATGCTGCAAAAAAGATATGAATACATGTTATCGTGAGAAATATTCTTTTCACTTTCATTATTCTGAAATATTGATCTGCAAAGTTATAGGAAAATTATTCAGAGCTGATTCGGGCAAAAATCCAGAGACCTGAAGACCAGGACTATTTAATAATAACTTAATAATTCAGGCATTGTGAATTGATTAATTATTTTTAGTACGAACACCATCTGCTTTTGTATAAAAGCAAATATTGGCCAAAAACAAGAGCAATTCTATTTTAAAATATCATTAGTAACTCTTTATTTTTTCTTTTAGCTTCAGGTGCTTAGCATACTATTCCTGCTTTAAAATCTGCAGATGTTTCCTGAAAAATGCAGATGTTTTACTTTAGAAAACAAAACTATAAATGGGGTCTATCAACAACACAACCATCATGCATTGTACAGAACCTTTGGTTCAAGTTAATAATTTGATAATCTTAATTTAATCACCATTGAATATTATTGATGGACATTTGCACCATCAAATTTGACTCAAAATCTATGATTAAACAAAATATAAATATCGGCCAAGGCACTATTTTAAGCATAAGAAGGGCTTTGTCTTTTGTTTTGATATGCACCTTTATCTTGGCAGGTAAAAGCTCAATATCATTTGCGCAGGCAAATGTTACAATTTCACATGTAGATAGCCTGGCCTTGGAAAATGTTATTGTTGAAAAATATTATGTTTACGATCCGGCTGACTACAATGATTCTGTAAACGATGAACTCCCCAAAGGTGCAGTGACATACAGGATATATATTGATATGAAACCAGGGTATACACTCCAGGCAGTTTACGGAACACCAAAGCATGAACTTTTTTTAAAAACCTCTACAACCTTTTTTAATGATCAGACTTGTTTTGCCGAAACCGGTTTTAATATCAATGCAAAAAAACTTCACATAGGTACAGTCGCTTTGGATTCGTGGATAACTATGGGGGCAGCTTCACGTTTGCATACCGGAATCCTCAAATCCGAGGATGATTCCTTATATTCATTTATAAGCAACAGGAAAACATTAAGCAAAGTGGACGGATTAACGAAAGGAATACTTCCTAATTTTCAGGTATACAAACTTGATTTAGGTTTTTTTAATAATGATAGTACTGCAAGCAAATTTACTACAAACGATGGTGCCTGGGCTGCTTTGGGGGGAGTTAAAGGCCCGACTAAAGAAAACAGGGTATTAATAGCCCAACTAACTACTACTGGCAAATTGACTTTTGGATTAAATGTGCAGATAGGGACACCTGGCGGAGGAACTGTGCAATTTGTAGGTAAAAATCCGGAAGGATCTGAAATAGAATTTATAGGACTTATTAGCGAATAATTCTAAAATCAATCATAATCTAAAATAAAGAATCTCATGAAAAACAACTTTACTAAGCATATTCTCTTTGGCTTAACCTTTTTCGTTATCAGTGCTCTTGCCAATGCACAAAATGGTTTGGAGAACATTATTGTAGAAAAATACTATGTTTCTAATGCTGATGACGCTGCAGCAAGCGTAGGCATTCTACCGGTTGGCTCTGTAACATACAGGATATTTGTGGATATGAAACAGGGTTACAAGTTCCAGGCAGCCTATGGTGTGCCAACTCACACTCTTTTTATGAAAACAACAAGATCATTCTTCAATAATGAAGACAGAGGTGCTGTAACCCCAACATTTACAAAAACACAAGCCAAAAGCAATACAGTTATGCTTGATTCCTGGTTGTCGGGTGGAGCTGCCTGTGCTGGTAATTATGGAATCCTGAAGGCAGATGACGATGCAGTTGGAACGGTTGTTAATGCAGATGGTATTTTAAAAAATACTGATCCAATGGCAGGTATTCCTTTAACTGACCGGGATGGATTAAAATTAGGAACTCCCGGATCATTTACAATAGTTGGGCCCGAAGCAGAGGCACAAATTGCAGTTTTTGATGCTGTTAGCCAGGCTGGAAATTCATTTATTTTAACTGATGGCGCCTGGAGTTGCCTTGCCGGTGCAGTTGGAGCTGATACCACTAACAAAGTGTTAATTGCACAGATAACTACCGATGGCGAATTTTCCTTCGAATTAAATATTCAAATTGGTAAAGATGGGAATGCTGAGAATTATGTGGCAAAAGACGCTATTAACCAGGAAATTATGTTTCCTGATTTAACATACACTTCAGTAAATACTGGCTTGTCTAAACCCATTGAAAAAAGTAATAATACGGATATCATATCTGTATTCCCTAATCCAACAAATGGCAATTTTTCGGTAAATGTAAAATCCGAGAATGTAAGTTCTAATAACCTGCTAACTATTTATAATTTGGTTGGAAAAGTTATATTAAAAAAGAACCTGGAGATTACATCTGGAAATTTCACCGACAAAGTTGATTTGAGTTCATACCCAAATGGTATGTATTTCATTGAAATGTCGGTAGATGGGAAGAAATCAACAAGTAAATTAATTAAGAAATAATAGCGGCTTACTGTTTAAGCATAGCTATTGTAAATCTTTCATCGGCAGCGTTGCGTTATTTTATTAAATAGTTTATAAGCTGTTTTCTAAATGACGCAACCTTGTTGATACGGACGGGGTAATTCCTCCAATTTAAAATGAAATGTGGATTAATATGAAATCAATACTTATACTTTTTATTTTCAATGTTATAGTGTTATCAAATGCATTTGGTCAATGTGTGATCAGAGGCAAAATAACTGATATAAATGGAGAAGTTCCTATTGGAGTAACCTTCTATCTGAAGACAGATAATTCTGTCGGTACTTTGTCGGATATCAATGGCGAATTTTCATTGAAAGTGACTACTTTAAAATCACAGGTTTTTGTTGTGAGTTATGTTGGATATAAAAAAATCGAAGATACTGTTGATTGTACCAAAGGGGGAATCATTATTAAAAATTATGTGCTTGAACCTACAGCTACAACTTTAAATGCTGTTACAATTGTGGGAAGGACTCAGAATAATTTCGATGCTCATATGGAAAATAAGAAAAAATTATCTTCCAATACGCTCGATTATATTTCGGCCGAAACGATTAAAAAAACCGTGGATGCGAATGTGGCATCGGCTATTACAAGGGTAACAGGAGTTTCATCTACCAGCACCGGGTTGATAACAGTGCGGGGAACCGGCGACCGTTACTTAAAAACAACTATAAACGGATCCAGGATACCTACCCTTGACCCTTTTTCCAACAACATAAAATTAGATATATTCCCCGCCAGCCTGGTCGACAATATTGTTGTTGCCAAGACTGCCAGCCCAGATCTGCCCGGAGATTGGTCTGGTGCTTACATTTCTGTTGAGACCAAGCAATATCCCGAGAAACTAGCTGTTAATTTTGAAACTTCAATTGGATATAACCAGCAGACAACATTTCACGATGTTATTTCTTCACAGCGAAGTTCCACTGATTGGCTCGGCTTCGATAACAAATTCCGGGACCGCGACCATTCCAATTACATTCAATTTAACAGCAAGCCTACAACCTTTGAAGAGCTTTCTGCCTTGGGCTTGGGTGATTATTACAAGAATATGGGCGTAACCAATGCTACCCAATGGAATGATACATATTTTAAATTGGGACTTGTAGAACTGGGCCTAATGGGCAAAGCTCAATTCAACGATGCAAAAGCTTTTGAAAGTGCAAAAGAACAATACAATACAATGTATTACAGGGAGCATGCATATGACTTGTTAAATGCGGATGCGGTAAAGTCGGAAAAATCATTGGCTGATACCTGGAATAACACAAACCGGGTAGCACCTTTAAATTTTAGCCAGAGTTTCAGCATTGGAAACCAAACCAAACTCTTTGGCAAAACACTTGGCTACCTTGCTGGATTCAGGTATCAGAGCGCCATTCAGAGCGATCCTGATTCGTATGGAAGCCGCTTTACTGTTCAAAGTAAAATAACAAATGGCGTGCCCGGAGCGTATGATTCAATTCAGCAGATAGTCAGCAAGGAAACCCGTGGATGGAGCGCTTTAATAGGTGCAGCTTACAAACTCAATGCAAATAATACAATATCTATTCTGTTTATGCCAAATGTTACCGGTGTAAATAATATACGAAACATGACGATAATAACGCCTCCAAGCAGCGATGTTGACCAGTTTTCGCAGCGGGTATACCAGTTTTATGAGTCACGACAACAGATGATTTACCAGTTGAAGTCCGAACATTATATACCCTCTTCAAAACTCAAAATCGAATTTAATGCATCTTATACCATGGGCAAAAGCAATCTTCCTGATTTGAGGGTAACACCTTATATTCCACCTGACAGCCCGCTTCAGAATGCGCCCCGATACCTTACCGGTAATGGCGTTGGTACAGGCAGGTATTACAGGTATCTGGATGAAAATATATTTGATTCACGTGTATCGGTTGAATTTCCTTTAGATAAAAAGCCTGAATTCGTTAGGAAAGTTAAAATTGGTGTTGCGTATCAGAACGGGAGCCGACAGCAGGATAATTATTACTACCAGTTAATGGAAGGGAATGGCAGTGAATATATAAGAAATCAAAACCCTGATTCGGCTGCTTATGGATTGGATAGGTTCAATATTGTTTCTATTCTTAATCATAGTCTAAGCGGTGATCATGGGGATTCGCTGCATTCGGTTCAGCAGTATTACGACAGAACCACGTACCCCAATAACCATGTATTTGGAAAAAGTAATGTAAAGGCAGGATTTGCAATGGTCGATTACGCAATAACTTCTGCTATCAGGTTTTCAGGAGGTCTCAGGGTAGAACAGGCATATATGTTTACGGATTGTAATATATTTAATGATTTACACTTAACTTCTAATGATAACCGCAGAGGATTTGTTGCCCCATCACCAATTCTTGAAATTATGATCAGGCCGGGTCAATTGAATGAACTTAGTTTTCTGCCAAGCGCCGGATTAATTATTAAACTTAAAAAAGACGAAATTTCTCCAATAAATCTCAGGCTTAATTATAGTAAAACAGTTGCTCGTCCCAGTTTGAGAGAATTATCGGATAATGCCTATTTTGATTATGAACTCAACAAGGTAGTTTATGGAAATTCCCTGCTTAAAATGGTAGAAGTCAGCAATTATGATCTGAGGCTGGAATCCTATTTTAAGTCGGGTGACAATGTTTCGGTCAGTTTGTTTTATAAAGATTTCAAAAACCATATCGAAGTAGCAGACTTCGGGCAATATATTATATGGTTGAACAATAAAAATATTGCCTGGGTAAAGGGTATAGAACTTGAAGGGAAAACAAATATAACAAAATGGCTCGAATTCAGGGCCAATGTTACCCTGGTTGATTCCCGATCGGCCTTTAATACCAGCTACAATAAAGCAGATGGATATTTAGTGACCGGACGTGACATTGACCGCACCATGCTTAACCAGGCGCCGTATGTGGTTAATACTATGCTCACATACTTTGGTGAAAAAACAGGAATTACGGCAAGTCTTAGCTACAATGTTCAGGGACCGAGAGTTGTTATGACAGGAGCTTATCAGGATATCCCCGATATATATGAATTGCCGCGTAACCTGTTAGATATAAAGGTAATGAAAAAAATAGGCAAACACTATAACATAAGTTTGAAAGTGATGGATGTGTTGAACACAGCTATTGTGAGAGCTTATAAAATTAATGGAAACTTCGACCTGGTGTATGATAGTTATAAATACGGTACTAATTATGTGCTTGCCTGCTCATATAAATTTTAGAGCTATTCTTGCTTTTGCTTCTACAATCAGGAATGTAAAAATCGATTTAAATTGAAATAAATTAATGCCATGCGAAATATCTTACTTTTTATGTTTACTTTTTTGATGGTATATGCCAATGCGCAGGATGCCGTAAAAAAAGTAATAGTCGAAACCTACTACGTTTCGGATGCTATTGATTCTACTGATACCATTGGTGGAAAACTTGAAGAAGGAACGAAAACATACCGGATTTATGTTCAGCTCAAGCCAGGTTGCAAACTGCTGAGCCTTTATGGAGATAAAAACAATACACTAAAGATATCAAGTACAGCATCCGTATTTAATAATATCAGCGATGGGGTAACTTTTGGCAAGGATATGAATGTAAAGTACCTGAAAAACAATACGGTAGCTTTGGATTCATGGTTGACCCTGGGGCAAACAACAAAAAAAGCTGCAAAAACCTATTTCGGTATTTTAAAATCGCAGGATACAAATGGTTCAATTATAGGAGGAGTGAACAACGATGGCGGAAGTTCTGGGATACCCGGTGGTTTGCTGACAAATACAGATGCCATTGCTGGAACACCTCTGGCCATAGCCGACGGGATGGATACCCTTGCGAATGTAGCATCCAACTGGGTTAGCAACGGCATTATTGATTTAATTTCCGGTGAGGATTCAACAATTTTTGGCTCAGTGAAATCCGGTAACGAATTTATAAGTAACGACGCTTATCTTTCAAATACTGGTGTTATGGGTATTAATGCAGATAGCAATCAGATACTTATTGCTCAGCTCACCACAAAAGGACAACTTTCTTTTGAATTGAATCTGCAGGTTTCTGACCCCAACTCCGATCAGGCTTACCGCAACTTCTATGTGGCTCAAGGTTTAGATACAATTAATGCAAATGAACGAACAATAACAAAAGTGTCCCCATACTTGAAATACCCTGCAGCCTGTGGTTGTCTAGATCCGAATTTTCTTGAATATAGCAGCAAATATGCTTGCAATTCCCAGGATTTATGTAAAACACGAATAGTTTTGGGGTGTATGGATCCATTATCATGCAATTATAATCCCGATGCAAATTTTAATGTGCCCGGATTGTGTTGCTATCCCGGCAAATGCTACGACCGTGATCTTAGCCTTGCCTGCCCGGCAGAAGACGCTATACTGCATCTTACTGTATTCCCAAACCCGGCTCTAAGCCAGATTACAGTCGAAACATCACCTATTTCCGAAAAAAAAACTATTTACTTCGTTTACAATTATTACGGGAAACTAATACTGGAAAAGGATCTGGGAATTGTTAAAGGCAAAGTTTCGGATGAATTGAACCTTTCCGGTTTTGATCCAGGAATGTATGTAGTCCGACTAACTGCGGGCGATGCTGCCGATAGCCGAATATTCATTAAAAATTAAGTTAGGTTTAATGGTTCATGCTTTCAGGCATTGCAGTTTCAGACTTGAAAGAAATGAATGCCAACTTTAAAAATAAAAAATCACCAAAGTGTTTATCTACATCGTCTTTTATGAAAAATATTAAATCAGGTTTTTTGCTTGTGGCCCTGATAACCTTTTTTACCATACATTTCTCAGCATGTAATGAGAAGGTTACTGATCCTGCGACTTTTGAAACCGACTCCATATCCGATATAGATGGTAATGTATACAAAACTGTTAAAATCGGCGACCAATGGTGGATGGCCGAAAATTTAATAGTGCAAAGATATCGCAATGGCGATTCAATTTATTTTGTTTCAAAAAGCAGACCTGATTCAGTATGGAGCAATCTGAAAACAGGCGGATATTGTTATTTCGAAGAGCGATATGGCTTTTTGTACAACTTTTATTCAATCTCTGATGCAAGAGGAATTGCGCCAGCAGGTTGGCATATTCCATCGGATGATGAATGGAAAGAATTAGAAAGAACACTGGGAATGAGTTCTGATGATAACAATAAAGTATATTGGCGTGGTACGGACCAGGGAAATACATTAAAAAAATCAGGTGGATTTACCATGTACTGGATACCTTCACCTGATATATTGAACATCTCTGCAACCAACGAAAGTGGCTTTTCGGCCGTTGGAGGCTCTTGCAGGGTTTTTAATGGCTTATGGGGTGATGTTACTCATACAGCTTTTTGGTGGACGTCAACTTTAAATGGAAATGAAGCATGGTATCGTAGTCTCGATTATAATAAATCTAATGTATTCAGATATTATGGCCCCGAAAATTATGGATTTAGTATACGTTGTGTTAAAGATAAATAGCTGTTTCAGAAACTGTACAATGCTTTATTTATTTCTTTAGCCTAAAACGAATTTAACCCAGATTCCGCAATAGAAATATTCAGTAAATTCATGCCAAGAAATCCTAATGCGTAGCAATAGAGAAAAATAGCCTATGG
>CAIWMA010000530.1 GCA_903913645.1 uncultured Bacteroidales bacterium
AAAGTGCAAATCCAGGTTTGTTGGATGATCTCCCGTAACATATTTTTCAGTTGGTGCTATGGCACCAGAATTTACCAGATTTCTGGTCCAGTTTATAAATGCAGCCTCATCCCAGTGCTCTTTATACATCAGTTTCTTTTGCCAATTATCAACCAGGTTCTGAAAAGTGGTTTGTGCAGTATCGTATGGCAGATGAAATGCAGCTATAGCCTTCCCATCAGGTTTGGATAGGAAAGTATGTATCTGTTCCTGCTGCTGATCCATAATAAAAACGCCACATCGGGTAAACGGAACGCCCAGCGTGGTAAGTTCGTTCCAGATTAAAGGGGTGATCCGTTCCAGATCATCGGTAGTGCGCATGGAGGCAGTTTCGGCACGTACCCGATCAAGGGACGAAGCTTTAATTGCTTCTCTGGCCTGTGCTTCTGATTTTTGTAATTCGATGTATCGCCTGAACGTAAGGTCGATAACAGAAGCAAACCGTTTCAGGATTTTTATTTCTGATTCACCATAGGGTGTGTCTGACCATGCGTATAAACTTGCAACAGAAAAAGTAAGGAAATGTCCATACTGTTTTTCACCTTTTGTCCAATCAGGTACTGAAGGAAGAGACAGTCCCGATAAGAGCTTTTCGTAATACAATTTGAGTTGTTCACCCGTCAGCTCCGGAAAATAGTCTTCCTGCTTTAACCAGTTATCGTATATGCCTTGTAATATCGGATGCCCTGATAATTCAACCCATCCCACCAATGAAAGGCTGTCGCCGGAGGCTGATGAAGTGGCAGAATACAATTGAGCTTTGTGGTTTTCATTAACGAGAAGTCCAACGCCGCACCGTACCGGATTAATACCAAGTTTTCTCAACTCAGTAAATACCAGGCTGGCAGTAACCGAAAGGTCATTGCTGTTATGCATGGCCATCGCCCTGCCGCGAACTTTTTCCAAAGCAGCTTCAATCTGTGCTTCGCGTGCCTGTGCTTCTGCTTTTTGAAGATCGAGGAAACGGGTATAGGTTTGGTCAAACACCCCGGCAAACCTTTCCAAAAGCCGTAGGGTTTCTGTTGGCTTTGAGTCATTAGAAGAAAAAGTTATAAACCCTTTAGAAAAAAAAGCACTGTGAACTGTCCTTCGATTCTCTGAATATTGACTTGGTGAAGGAGTATCGATATGCCGGCTTATTCCTCTTCTGTAAGCAATAAAATCATTGAGTTGTTTGCCCGAAAGGGTGATAATTATTGATTTTTCATTCGCCTTCCAGGCGACAAACAATTTATTCATCAGATTAGGTTCTTCGACTGAAGCGACCACATTCCGGTCTATCTGATTCCCGTTAATGGTTATCCAGAATTCGATCAATCCCACCTCTTCCCTGATGATTCCTATTGTAATCTGATCTGGTGTTTCGCCCAACTCCTGAAACTGCTGAAACATGAGAAAGGCAGTTTCTCCCAGTTCATCACTTTTCTGCATGGCCATGGTCCGTGCGCGAACCCGTTCGAGAGCTAGCTCAATGCGGGCTTCCTGTGCCTGCGCTTCAGCCAGTGAAACATCAAGGTATCTGCGATAGGCCAGTTCAAAGACATTTCGGAAACGCTTCAGAATTTTTCGTTTTTCTTCGGAAATCGGTTCATACGTTGAAATTCCGATAGCTCCTGTACCGATGGAAAAGAAGTAATAGGAGAGTTGCTGAATATTATTCAATTTTGGGTCATCCTTCTCCCCCATGCTTTTACGGTAATCCCGCCATTGATCCAATTCATCTCCTTTTATAACGAATTCAGCAAAAGCATCAGTTGCACGCCTGACCTGCTTCACCAGATTTTCGGTTGCGGGATGGCTGTTGTAAAGAATAGTAGTTACGGTTGCACCGGCAGATTCAGAGAAATCATAATTCAGAAACGACCCTTTTTCATCGTTATGGATATTGATCATTACATTCCGGAGTTCACCGAAACCCAAATTATGAAGTTCAGCATACAGGATTTCGCAAATGTTCAGCAAGTCGCCTGGTTTGCGCATCCCCATGGCCACGGTTCTTACCCGTTCAAGTGAAAATTCAATTTCGAGTTCACGGTTTTGGGCCTCACCTGCTTCTCGTTTCTTCTCGAGTTCTTCAATGGTTTCTTCCAAAAGGATGGCTGTTGTCTGTTTGACTTTCTCCGTGCGGTCGAGTTTGAAAGCAGTAATAGCCATTTCGCTCTCAGCATCCTTTACGGCTTTGGAAAGTGAAGCTTTTTCTTCGGCCGATAAATGCTCGTTTTGCTGAAGAAAATCGGAGATCTTTTGGAGGTTCTGGTTCATGATTTAGTTGTTTTTCTGATACTTAGTAGTTTAAATAAAAAGAT
>CAIWMA010000531.1 GCA_903913645.1 uncultured Bacteroidales bacterium
TATAACCTTTGTTTAAGTAAAGGTACAACAAATATTGATAGGTACAACAATAGGTACAACATTTGTCACTTTTGACTACTTTTTACTGCTTTAGGTTGCTATATGTTAAAATTCAATATATTGATATACAAGTATATGGAAGAAATAGGATGCAAAAAAATGAAAAATTCACAGTCCCGTCCGGACCGCTTAAAAATAAAAAAGTCCCTGATTTTCAGGGACTTTTTTGCGTTAAGGCCGAACTCTATTTTTTCATTAAAACTATTTTTTTGATCGATTGCTGATTGTTATTTCTGATCCTGAGTAAATACACACCGTTGGCCTGGTTAGAAAGGTCAAGCTGGAATTTAGATGCATCAATAATTTCCTTTCGATAGACCTCAGAACCGAAAGGATTTATTACCGAAATCTCAGTTTTTATTCCTGTTCCCTTAGCTGCCTCGATATTCAAAATCCCGGTTGTAGGATTTGGATATATCCTTATCAAAGAATTTTCATGATTTGGAATACTTACTTCGGACGAATTACGGACAGTAACTTTTACCTGAACTGGATCTGAATTTACTAAACCGTCATTTACTACCAGTATAAAGGTATATTGGATTTCCTGATTTGCAACGGGCGCATAAAATGAAGGATTAGCTACTGCTGTTGAACTTAGAGTAATTCCGTCAGGTGCAGTCCATTTGTAAGTTAACTGATCGCTGTTGGGATCAGTAGACAAGGTGCCGTCAAGATTTACCAATTGCCATTCATCTACGATCTGGTCAGTTCCTGCATTCGCGACAGGAGCCAGGTTCTCACCACCAACAGACCATTGTGTTTTAGAGAAAGAAATCCCTTGTTTGCCACTATTGTACTTACTGAACTTTGTTAAATCCACGGATAAGGAATAGGTTCCTTGGGGAGTTCCTGCCAGGTTCATCCCTTTAATTGTATAAACTTTATCCGAAGATTTTTTTAAAGTTAAATTTTCAGTTCCAATCGATTTTCCATTTCTTTCAAATGAAAGGTTTTCTTTCAGTTTGGTATCGTTAAACAATTTATCTGAAAACTCCATTTGCAGAGAATCGGGCTGGGTCGTCAATACTATTAACGGAACATTTTTCCAGGTACAAACAAGGTCAGCATCATCAATAGTAACAGGTATTTCGGTAATGGCCTGGTTGGTATAACTATCAATACAATAAGCCTGCAAAGTGAGGTTTCCGCTATAGGTAAAGTTAACCGGTAAAGTCAAAGGACCGGTACCAACGTTAGACGTATCCGCTAAAAGGATGGGATTTACCTTATCCGTTTGATAAATTTTAATCCGTGTATTAGCTTGATTTACTGTCATATTTACAAACAAACTACGCGTTGCAGTGATATTGTCGGTATCGGAATATCCCATATCAGGAGTGATATGAAGATTGGTAATTGCCTTGGGTATTACACGGTATACAGTCCAATTATAATTAACCGTGTCGGTGCGTGAATTTCCGGCCAAATCGGTTAAATCCTGCATTTTTACCTTAAGCACATAATTACCTTCACTGTATGTAAGCAGCCTGAACTGAGTTACAAGGTATGAAGAATCATTTTTTCGGGTGAAATCCAGCTGTGAGAGTGGTTGTTTTTGACCATCCTTCCACAATTCTAATGAATTAAGCCCAAACCCTTTTGTTGGTTCGTTAAACTGAATAGTGAAAGCAGTCCGGTGTTGTAAATCGTATCCGCCATCTGTAGAAGGAATGATCGCTTTTACCAGCGGCGCTGTCTGGTCGATATGCCATTCTGTGCTTTGGGGCAGAATTCCATTTTTTCCAGCTAACGATTTGATGTTTGGCAGGTCAACCGTGAGTGAGTATTTACCATCCTGCGCCATGAACGAACTTAATCCTGATAGCTGGAACAACAGTCCTTCATTGTCCATTGGGGTTATTGTGACATTTCCGCTTATCGGGATGCCGTCTTTTATCCAGGTAAACCGCTCAGGCACAAGTGTTGTTTGGTCGATGGGAAGGTTGAACTTTATCATGATAAAATCTACCGGCGCGCCTGCATTGCTTCCGGGCAACCCGATAA
>CAIWMA010000532.1 GCA_903913645.1 uncultured Bacteroidales bacterium
CAAAAAAATACGACGAAATTGCCAACCGGATCGGGAATGAACTAAGCCGGGGTATAACAATTATCGATGGGCAGGGATGGTATAGTGGTGAACAAACCAAAGTGCTTCTTGTTATGGTAAAAAAGCCTGAAGCCAGCCAGGTTTTCCGGATAGTTAAAGAGATTGATCAAAATGCATTTATGTCGGTAAATAACGTGATGGGCGTGTACGGGCAAGGGTTTGAGAGAATACGGACATAATCATACTGCCAAACCGGTGCCATCTTTTAATGAGCAAAATTGAAAATAGTGACTAAGAGATATAATAACTGAAAAATTAGATAGAATGCCATTATCCCGGGTTCGCTGGCACAATCTTGCCAGAAGCCCGGGATTTTTTTTATTAGTCGCGCATGTCTTGTCCAAGAGCAACTCTTGAAGAGATACTCACATAAACTGTTATTGGCCCAAGCAATGCATCTTCTGTTGTATTGAATGTTACGGCAAAAGCTTTAATCCCATTAAAGGATGATTCTGTTACCGGTGCCTTTTTCCAGTCAACGTTCACTGTGGACTTTGCCTGATCGCTTAAATAATTCCAAGCAATCTCACGGATCTGCATATTCGGATCAGTTTCGCTATCTTTTTTGCAGCCGGAGATAAAAGGAATCAAAGCGATAATGAGTATGACAAGATTTTTCATGATAGCATTTGTTACTTAGCTTAATAGAGTTTGCAAACCGCTGTTTAAATTATTAAGTCCTGTATCTGGTTTAGATGCTTTTTCACACAAGTTAGAGATAAAATATAAACCAACAAGAACCACTCCCTAACCTGTTTATTCCCTTTCGTGATACTCCGATTTTATAACATAAACTACCAGTTCCCGGTTGTTCAAAGCTATAATCTTCCAGGTTAAATCAACTGTACCGCCCCAATAAGCTGTCGTAATTTTTACAATGGAATCGTTCAGGTTCCATGTGCCTGCGTAGTCAGCAGTTATAACGGGAGGCGTGCCGCACCATCCACTATTCTGGCGTTGTATAAGTTTGCTATTTAAATCAAATTTAATTCCATAATGATTTTCCACCAGGTTTTCAGACCTCGTATATGTAACTAACGTGTCAACATACTGTGGGTCAATCCAGCAACCAATGAGTTCCGGATTCCCGGTATCAATCGGATCTGACAGTTTCTGGCATGAAACAAAAGCTAATGAAACCAAAATGGCTATTATGAAATTTTTGTGCATTTATCTATCTATTTCAGTAAAATTTAAGGTCACTCAAATTACATACTTATTTCATTTATATTACTACTCCGATCGGAATTATACTTAACAGCCTAATATCTTGCAGATCAGTGTAATCGTACTGGTAAATACCATTTTCTGCAATCATAATCATAACATTACTATAAGGGATCACGTCTAACGCTTTTATATCCGTATATTGTTTTATCATATTCTGGTCGATACGCAAAGGATCAGTGGCATTATAAATCTTTAAACCAGCCTGTCCATCACAAACAAAAAGGGTTTTATTGTCGATACCTAATCCATACGGCTCTGTCATGGTATAGCTTTTCACTAATACAGGACTCAATAAATTCGTTAAATCGATTACTTCCATCACATTCTGCCAGTTACCGCAACGGTTTCCAGCCCGTAATGTAACATATGCGTAATTATCCTGAACCACAACTGGATCGCAGCTTTGAAAATGGTTATATTCCGACTTGTAAACCGGTGATGCCGGGGCTGATACATCATAAATAAGCATTCCTGTCTGGGTTCCGACAAAAAGGTTAGTACCATCGATGAAAACGGTTTCGACCATTCGCGACATTTCAATTTTAGATCCCGCAACCGGATTTGTTGGATCGGTAATATTTATTACCTGCAAATTAGTCTGATTTAAGCCATAGAACTGGTCGCCATTAATAATAAAACGGGCCATTGAACCGCCAATACCAACTGTTTGACTAGGAGTGCCGCTGCTTCCGTTCAACATTACTGCGCCAATTCCTTTATCGTAATAATAGTAAGGCAATGAACCATTGTCCTGAACTTCTTCAGTGATGTCCTGAACCAGCCAGCCCGAAATCACACCCTGCGTCTGGTCGATACCGGAAATGGGGTATGTTTCGTTGGTTTCGGGAATCGTGTACGGAAATATATTTTTAATGCGGGCAACTTCCAGCGGTGAATTGAGGTTTGAAATATCCAGCACAATCAGATCCACATAATTGTCAGCATACAGGTAATTGTCCCTGACAGCCAGGTCCACATTTCCAGGAATGTTTAAAAAGGCAATATTTAATGGAGTTTTCGGGTTTGAATTATCGAACACATGGATTCCTTTGTATTTTTCGTTTACAAACAGATATTTCCCCTGGATGTAAATTTTTCCAGCTGTTTGTATCGCAAACCCTGCTGTTGATTTAACAGGTTTACGCATTTCGTCGTACGTCATATACTGCGGCACATTGGCAGTATATTTCCGGTATACAACCGAACTGTCCTTGCAGGAAATCATACCGATAAGTATGAAAATCATCATCGGGACTGTGAGAAACAAATTTCTTGTTTTCATGTTGTTTAGTTATTGCTAATGATTATTGTAAAATAGTGACGCTAATCCTTATTTCTTAGTGTTAATTAAAAAGGAACCCGAATGTGAAAGTCAAACGGTTAAATTTATCGTAACGGTAGGTTTCGTAAGCCTGGGATGACATCCATGGATAGGAGTTAGTTACAGTTTTAGTCTTCTGATACCTGTAGCCTATATTGAAAACCAGTGCATTACGTCTTGTAAAATTGAACCGCAACCCGGCACCGGTTCCGGCTAATGGGCCGCCGTGATACTCAGTCCAATCAGTATCCGCTTTCTGCGAAAGAGGAACCGCATAGCCTCCCAACGCGTATACAAACGGCGAGAATGACCCTTTAAGAAAACTGTATTTTACTTCAGCGATAAAAGGAATCTGCTGATGGTCGAACCACTCAATGCCTATGCCTCCACCCACTGACAGCCTGAAGGGGAAACTGTAAGCTGTAATAAATGTGAACCCTCCTGAATTCTGCGATCCTCCATAGAAATTTACACTTGCTGCCATTTCAATCGGCGAAGCTATATTTTCGTGGTCTTTACCTAGTGTTGCCTGGTCCATAAGGATCATTTTAATAACAGAATCAGGAACAACAATGATATTATGCCCGATGATTTCAATTGTGGTTTTAACCCCCTTTACATTTTCAATTATCTTACCTCTTAAAATGCTGCCATTATTCAAGTAAACAATATCTTCCTTCGATTGGGCACTTACATTTCCCGCAAGAACCAAAACAAATAATGTAATTAAAAAGTATACATTTTTCATTTTCGATACTATAGAATAAGATGCTTGTTTATCCTGGTATAAGTATTAACCAATTCGCCACTGCCAATTTCCAGGCGATTATGTACTATTGACAAGGTACTCTCATAGTTTTGACCGCTAAACAGCAGTCTAGCAGTAGTTTCACTTGTTTTTACCACGCTATAATCAGCCTCCCTGTATACAGTTCCATTATGCAACTCTACAAATTTGTCATTTGATCCAAAGTCAACAACTGCATAATTAGTATCAGATGAATACAAGCAGTTTTCAACGAATCCACCACAGGTTGAAACCCAGTGCCATTCTCCTGTCAACTGATCAATTCCGGAAATTTTCTGGTTATCTTCTTTTGGTTTGGCACAACCAAAAAGAACTATTAGAAGCGTAAATAATAGTAAAGATTTCATTTCAATAAATTTTTATTACCTGGCAGAAATTAATTTAAAAGTGCTTCATAAGTTACTATTGCAAAAGCAACAAAACAAAGGGATAAAAAAGGAAGAAATGGTTGTATATTATGAGAATAGAAAGATTTGTTCCTTGTAAAAACAGAATATAAATACACATTCAGTAAAGTGAGTATGTCTAAAATCTTACTTGTGTTTCAAATAAAATAAACTCTATATTATTGACTATGTGCAGAATATAACTCTTACAAATTATTCGAAAACTCAAACTTTACAAATTCTGTCCAACCTATTCAATAATTTAATATTTTTGTATTCTAAATATAAAATCTTCCCATGAAATTTTCTTTACCATTCAAAGGCCAGGTTGCCTTACTGGCCCTCTTCTCGTTTACTTTTCTACAACAGGTTAAGTCACAGGCCCCCGAAGTCCAAAAAGCTGTTGCCTTCGACATTTCAGCCCCTTTACGCGATATTCACGTCAAAAAGGCTTCATTCTGGAAAAAATGGATGACTGAAACCGAAAAAGAAATTCCTAATAAGTTTCATATCAAACCAGTTATACATCCCGGATATATGAACCAAACTGACGGTGCACTGCAGAAATCCGATAAAAAAGCTGCAATGGCTGCTGTTATTACTCCACTTGTAAATTTTGATGGATTAGATAATTCCGATAATATTAGTGGCCGCGTAACTCCTCCGGATCCTGCCGGGGATGTTGGCCCGAATCATTATGTTCAGGCTGTAAATTGTATGTTACAGGTCTTCAGCAAGACCGGGACTTCATTATATGGCCCTGTGGAAACATCAACATTATGGACCGGCTTTACAGGAAACTGGGATGGCCACAACGATGGCGATGCGGTTGTGATGTACGATGAAATAGCTGATCGATGGATCATCAGCCAGTTTGCAGTTGATTGCGGTACTTATCCAAATTTTACTGAATATGAACTTGTTGCCGTTTCACAAACAGCTGATCCTACCGGTGCATATTACCGCTATGCTTTCAAATTCGATTATATGCCAGATTATCCCAAAATGGGCGTTTGGCGCGACGGATATTACATTGCTGCAAACCGTTTCAATACCAACAGCTCTAGTTCGCCTGCCATTGGCGCTGCAATCGGCGTTTTGGAACGCGACAAAATGTTAGTGGGTGATGCTTCTGCCCAGATGATTTATTACAAAGCCGAAACTCTTGGCGGAAGCGGTTCAGGGCTTGGCACTGATTGTTTCAGCATGCTTCCTGGTGACTGCGATGGTACTTTTTCACCTGTAGGCACACCTAATTATTTTTCGTATATAAATGATGACTCATGGGGTGGAAGCGATGAACTCCGTATCTGGTCATTAAAACCAAACTGGACAACTCCTGCCAGCTCTGTCTGCGCTTATGTTACGGCCCTTCCGGTAGCTGCTTTTGCTACTTTTTCCTCTTTTGTAATTTCTCAAAAAGGAGTAACACTTAAACTTGATGACCTTAGTGACAGGCTGATGTACCGCATGCAATACAGGAATATGGGAACCTACGAAAGTATGGTAACCTGTCATACTGTAAATTCGGGAAGCAATATTGCCGGCGTTCGCTGGTACGAAATGCGTAAAAGCGGTGCTTCCTGGGCACTTTACCAGCAAGGCACTTATGCTTTTGCCGACAGCAAATCGCGTTGGCTCGGCAGCATTGCAATGAATGGAAATGGTGATATTGCTCTTGGCTATACTCTTTCGGGTGCTGCTGATTACCCTTCTATATACTTCACAGGCCGCAAATCTACTGACCCGTTAGGCAGTATGACTGTAACTGAAAGTCCGATCAAGGTAGGCGCTGCTTCAATGTCAGGTGCTGATAGGTGGGGAGATTATGCCATGATGAGCGTGGATCCTGTGGACAACAAAACTTTCTGGCACACAAACGAATATGTAGGCACTTATGGAGGAAGTTATCCATGGTCGACACGTATCGCTTCTTTTATATTTGCCAATGTTCCTACCGTTGCTACAAATGCTGCAACAAATGTAACCGGCACATCTGCTACTCTTAACGGAACCGTAAATGCTAATGGCCTTGCAACCGACTATTATTTTAAATGGGGAGCAACCGCAGCGTATGGCAATGTTACACCTACAGTTTCAGCCGGCTCCGGGTTGGCAAATGCAGCCGTAACCGCAGATATAACAGGTCTTACTCCGGGCAGTACATATCATTTCCAGCTTTACGCCAACAACAGCGACGGCCCTGCAAATGGCAGCGACCTGACATTTATTGCAGGCCAGGCTGAAGTATCAACTTCTGTTATTACCGGTATCACTCCTACCGGAGCTTCTGGTGGAGGTACAGTTATCACCGACGGAGGAAGTACTATTACCCGCGGTATATGCTGGAGTACTACAATTAATCCTACCATTTCAAATGCTTTCACCAGTGATGGCACTGGCCTTGGAATATATACCAGTACAATTACAGGGCTGGTTCCAGGCACGTTATATCATGTACGAGCATATGTGTCAAATACCGCCGGAACAGTTTATGGTGCCGACCTTACTTTTACATCCGGCGCATTAACGGCACCAGTTGCAACAGCTGCAACCATTATTGGTTCAAGCGGTTTCACATCTAACTGGAATGCAGTGAATGGAGCTGCATCCTACAATCTTGATGTATCTTTATATCAATCGTTCAGTACAACAGGAGGCAGTTCATTACTTACCGAAGGATTCAATAACGGTGTAACGGCTCCTGCCGGCTGGACTTTTACAAATATTGCAACTACATACACTTCAGCAGGAAATTTTGGTGTGGCTTCGCCGTCCATTAAACTGGATGCAACAGGTGATGCAGTTGAAACTGCAACCCTTGCATCTGCAGCAACACAATTAAGTTTTTGGTGCAAAGGGAATTCGACAAACACTTCAAGTTCCTTACTTGTTGAAGGGAATAACGGAACTTCATGGGTTACCATTGATACCTACAGCCCCTTACCTACCACAGGAACTACCAAAACATATAGTTCTTCCTCTACCCCTGCTTTGCCTGCCAATATCGTCGCATTCAGGTTCTCGTATTCAAAAAGTACCGGCAACTTAGCTTTCGATGATGTAAACATCACTTACGGCGGATCAGTTCCTTCGTTTGTGACTGGTTATAATGACCTTTCGGTAAGTGGGACTTCACAATCCGTTACAGGTCTTACTGCTTCCACACCTTACTTTTACAGGGTGAGAGCCAAAAACGGGACGACTACAAGTGTCAATTCGAATGTGATTACAGTTACAACCACAAGCGGAGGAATTACTCCAGAACTCCTCCTTACATCTGCAACCCTGACAGGATTCACTTACCTGGAAGGAAACGGACCTTCAACTTCGCAAACCTACAGCGTGAGTGGAAATAACCTGACTAATGCCCCAGGTACAATCACTGTTACAGGAAGTACAAATTATGAAGTTTCGACTGATAATGTTACATTCGGCGGAAGTACCAATGTTGGGTATACAACTGCAACTCTCGCAAGTACTCCTGTATATACCAGGCTGAAAAGCGGTCTTACTGCAGGAACCTATAACAGCGAAGTTATTGCAAATGCAGGCGGCGGTGCAACCACAGTTAATGTAACATGCAGCGGGAGTGTTACCTCAGCGGTTACTCCTGTAATTACAGCAGGAACTTTAACGGCTTTTGGAAATCAAACTGTTAATACTGTTTCTGCAGAAAAAAGCTATACGGTTTCAGGGACAAACCTCACCGGGGATATAGTAATCACAGCACCTGCAGGATTTGAAATTTCATTAACTTCAGGTACAGGTTTCGTTGCAAATCCAGCCTCATTAAATATTTCTCAAACAGCGGGCGCTGTAGCCGCAACACCTGTTTATGTTAGGTTTGCACCAACTTTAGTTCAGGCATACAGCGGGAATATTTCACATACTTCAACCGGTGCAGTAGCACAGGATGTAGCGGTTAGCGGTACAGGTATAGTCGCCTCAAATACACCACAGGTTGTTATCAGCCAGGTTTACGGAGGCGGTGGAAATACCGGGGCTATTTATACCAATGATTTCATTGAACTATTTAATCGTGGTACCTCAAGTGTGAATCTTAACGGATGGTCAGTTCAATATGGATCTGCCACCGGTACTACATGGACAAACTCGACTGCTTTGACAAATGTAACCCTTGCTTCTGGACAATATTACCTGGTAAAAGAAGGAACTGGAGGAGCCGTTGGAGCAGCCCTGCCAGCACCAGATGCAACAGGAGCGATAAATATGTCGGGAACCAACGGTAAAGTTGCTCTTGTAAATACATTAACTGCACTAACTGGCGCATGCCCGACAGATGCCAGCATCGTTGATTTTGTCGGATATGGAACCGCCAACTGTTTTGAAGGCTCAGCTGCAGCCCCTGCACTCAGCAATACAACCAGTGCTCTTCGCAACTCCAACGGATGTATCGATAACAATATAAACTCAACTGATTTTGCAACCGGAACGCCTGCACCCAGGAATACCGTAACACCACTCAATCTTTGTAATACACCATCACCAGTACTTTCTGTTACGCCTCCTTTATTATCAGGATTTACATATATCGAAGGCAGCGGCCCTTCCACTTTCCAGAGTTATACCCTGAGCGGAAGCGACCTTACAGGTGCACCGGGAACAATAACAGTAACCGGAAGCACCAATTATGATGTTTCAAACGATAACAGCACATTTGGCAATAGCATTAACATTCCATATTCATCTGCGACGCTTGCCGGCACACCTGTATATGTAATGCTGAAAAGCGGGCTTAGTGCAGCAGCTTATGACAATGAAGTTCTTACCAATTCGGGTGGTGGCGCAAACACTGTAAATGTAACCTGCAATGGAACAGTATCCCCTTTCACTGGACTTACACTGAACGAAAAGCCAGTATCAGATGCATATAGTTTCCAGAAAACTATCTTTATTGATATGAAGGATAACGCTAAGGGTGAAATTTTCATCTATACGGTATCAGGGAAACTGGTTTTCTCAACACCGGCCGTACAGGGAATCAGCAGGTATTATTTCAATGTACCTGGTATTTATGTTGTGAAGATCCAGACCGCAAGTACCAACCTTGTTAAAAAGGTACTGATCAAATAAATCA
>CAIWMA010000533.1 GCA_903913645.1 uncultured Bacteroidales bacterium
CATAATTGCTACTATTCCTATCCCAAACCCAATAAGAATGAGAATAGGGGAGAGGGTAAGCCGTCTGAAATCAAACATCTCCTCATTAAATACATTCGGATCTTTTGAACCGCCACCCGACATAAGGATAAATCCAAGGAGGACAAAGCCAACTCCAACCAGCATCAGGATATAGTTTTCTTTTCCGAAAGCAAATATGGGGAGGATTGTTTCTTCCGTTTTCTTTTGGGCTTCCTGGGCCGCAGGTTTTGATGTTTTTGCCATTTTCAGGTATAATTTAAAATGTTTTTAATGTCGTCGTAATATGTGGTTGATTATAAGAAACGCGAAAAAATTAGTAAGCTTATTAATGAGAATAAAGGTTGTCAACTTTCATTCGTAGAAATTTATTTACTGATATCCAGGTTGATAAAGCGGATAAAACTACGCCAAGGACAAGCACTCCCGCAAAAAACAATGAAAATTGCTGAATATCCTGCAGTGCTGTAATTTCGGGTATGCGTTGTTGTGCAAGGTACAAGGTGAGGATGAGTAACAAGTCTGCAGCAGCTGCTGCAATTACGCCATGAACAATGCTTTTTTTGATAAACGGCAGTCGTATAAAAGTCTCAGTAGCACCAACAAGCTGCATACTCCGTATCAGGAACCGTTTTGCGTAAATAGAAAGTTTGATGGTATTGGCGATTAAAATTACTGAAATCACCAACAGTATAAGGCTGAAGCTCAGGATCACAAGTGTGATTTTGCTTATATTAGAGTTAACCTGGTCTATGAGCGATTTCTGGTAAACAACTTCTTTCACAAGGTTACTGGTTAGCAATTGCTTTTCGATCCTGGCTATGCTGTCGGTATTGGCGTATCCTGCTTTTAGCTGCAAATCTATTGACGCCGGCAATGGGTTATAGCCAAGAAACTGCACGAAATCCTCGCCCAGTTCGTTCGATAGTTCTTTGGCAGCCTGTTCGCGAGATATAAATTCAGCTTTTTTCACGTAACTGGTTCTTTGAAGGCGAGCCATGTAGCTCTGGACGGAACCGTCATCCATGTTATCTTTTAGCATAACGGAGATGCTGATATTTTCGCGTACATAGTCGGAAAGCTTTTTCCCGTGAAGGATAATCAGACCTAATAACCCAAGCATAAACAGTACCAGCATAATGCTGATAATACTGGTTATGTATGAAGCCCTGAGCCTGCCGGTTCCGACATTTTTTTCTGTCATGTAATTTTTTCGATAAGAAGAGGCGAAATTAAGGAAAAATTCTCAGCCTGAGTCATTTCCTTGTATAGGTTTGCATTTATTAACAATTTTTGAAAAATACCTGCAATGAATCCGTAAAAGCAAAACGGATAAAAATAATGAAATCCATCAGATCAATACTCCGGCCACCTGAAGGCGATGGAAAAGAAATTATATTCCTATGCCCTAAATCTATTAACAGGATATTTTAAATTTAGCCACCTGGTGATGAAAATGCAATATCTACCGGAACAAGCCCACTTCAAATCCAATAATCAACCTTGGGAGTTCAGGCATAGCATGGGACGAATGAAAAATATCGCTTAGCCGGTATTGAGCGGTGAGTGCATACCGGCTCATGCCAATCCTTGCAAGCAGACCGTAAGAGAAATCTTCGATATATTTCAGCCTTGTTGTAGATTCCATCACTTTTTCTCCTTCGGCATTTTCGTTGGTGGTTTTGTGTTTCTTCTGAAAGTTCCATCCTCCATACGCTCCCAAATCGAGATAATTGCCAATGTAATTCCCTCGGCGGCCAACATTTATACGTACGAAGGCTGTACAAGTC
>CAIWMA010000534.1 GCA_903913645.1 uncultured Bacteroidales bacterium
CCAAGGGTTTTAAAATGGTTGCGTGTAAGAATATCACTCAGGCAATGGTATTCCTTTGTAACCAACACAACGATATTTTTCTCCGGTAACGGATTTACTTTCACAATTGAATTTGGCGGCAGTACATTTTCGATGGCATTTTCTAGGCTTCTCTGATCGGCGATGTGATCTACCACAATCCTGGCAAAAAACTTATTTTCATCCTGGTCAACATGCTCCCGCATAGAAACAATATTATAACCGGCTTTTGCCAAAACCGTTGATATTGCTGCAACCAGGCCCACGCTGTCCTTACATTGAATTACAATTACCATTTTTGAAATCGATTTATTAATACTGGCGTAATGAGAAAATTGCCAGAAAAGTCGTTTATTCTTCTATTATTTTCGTTTGCATCATCAAATCAGATCATTCAGAGTGAATCCGGTTTTCAGCAGATTCTCCGGTTTTAAAACGCTTTTTAATTTTTCTTCGTCTACCAGATTCAGTTTTTTATTTGCGTCAAAAATATTGCAGTCCGAAGATTTCATTTCTTTTGCCAGCAATACAGCTTTGCGATAACCTATTAAAGGGCTTAATGCTGTAGTAATTGCAGGACTTTTAAATAATCGGGAAGTTCCTGTTCCGGAAGCGATCGTTAAGCCTGTTATCAGATTGTCGGAAATTGTTTTATCCGCAGCTATAAGCAGTTTCAAACTTTCCAGTAAAGCATGACCAATAGTAGGAAGATATGCATTAAGATCTAAGCATCCCTGGGCGCTCAACGAACTGATCAACATATCGTTGCTGTATATTTTATGCGCGGCGCTGATTACAA
Source organism: uncultured Bacteroidales bacterium (assembly GCA_903913645.1). Lineage (GTDB taxonomy): Bacteria > Bacteroidota > Bacteroidia > Bacteroidales > UBA4417 > UBA4417. Next base: position 818 of record CAIWMA010000534.1, read on the forward strand.
ATTCAGGAATCACAGGATTTACTTTCCCCGGCATGATCGAACTGCCAACCTGTCGCTGAGGAATGCTGACTCCATGAATTCCAGCTGCATCCGAAGCAAGCAGGCGGATATCGGAGACCATTTTCTCAAGGTTAACAGCATGTGCTTTCAGGATTGCATGAACTTCAACAAATGAATCAAGGTTATTTGTGGCATCCGAAAGATTTTCACTTCGTGTAACCGGAAGGCCTGTGATTTTCTGCAAAGCCGGCACCACTTCCATGATAAAAAATTTAGGAACTGCTATTCCTGTACCAACAGCACTTCCACCGAGATTTACAATCTTAATCCTTTCGAAACATTTTGAAACCCGCCACCAGTCGCGAGATAATGCCTCGCTGTAAGTGCTGAATAACATACCATACGACGATGGAACGGCTTCCTGCATCTGGGTGTAAGCAATCCGGAGTTCGTTCCTGTATTTCCCTTCGGTTACTTCAATCTTCTGACGCAATGAATTTATCGCAGTCTCAAGATCGCCAAGCAGGCGCATTATTGCAACTTTAAGAGCCGTAGGCACCACATCGTTGGTCGATTGATAGATATTAGCTCCTTCTATAGGATCAATCCGCTCATAGGTTCCTGGTGCGAAACCTAGTTTTTGCAAAGCAACATTTGTAATGATTTCATTCACATTCATGTTGATGCTGGTACCGGCACCACCACTTAAGGCTGGAATAATAAAAGAAGAAAAATAGTGTCCTGCCGAAACTTCCTGAGCTGCAGTCTCCAACGCATCAACAACTTGTTTATCCAATAAAGAAAATGGAAGCTCGGCTTCAGATTTCCTTTCGGAAACGGCTGCACAAAAACTGCGGTAAGACTGGTAACAGGCAAGTTTTACGTCTCCCATTGCTTTATACCATTCCAGGTGAAAATGGGTTTGATCAGGGAAATTTTCCTGTGCACGCAGCGAGTGAATACCATAAAAAACATTCGCCGGAACCTGCATAGGCCCCAGCGAATCATTTTCTGTACGGTAAGTATTTGATGACATGAGTCAGATTTTTTTCAAAACCCAAACTTACTGCTTTTTCCGTTTTGAAGCACTATTTTGTCGATTATTCAATGG
>CAIWMA010000535.1 GCA_903913645.1 uncultured Bacteroidales bacterium
GTAAAGTATAGCAACAATGAATATGTCATAATAAATACATTTAAAGGGTTCGCTCTTCTTTCAAAAGGAAAGCGCCAGGTTCAGCCAATAAGTATAGCTAAATCGTCTGAAACGAACTGGAAAGATATCTTTAAAAAGGAGCTTGAATTTGCCAAAATGAAGGATGGTGGGTATCTAACATATTTCTGGCGAAACCAGCCTGGTGTGAATCGAACCGAAAAGATTTCATTTTTCTCAGGAATTAATGATTGGGAATGGATTATAGGAACAGGATTCTTTACGTATGATATTGATCCGTTGGTGAAAGAATTGAAGGCCGAATTATGGAAAGACATTCTAAATAACCTCATTCGCTTCTTTATTTTTCTGATAATTCTTAATTTATTGGCCTATTTAACAATGAGATATTTTGCCATTAAGGCAAAATCAAATATCCTACTTTTTTTACATTTTTTTAAAAGTGCAGCTCAGGGGATGCAACTAATCGATTCAAGCAAACTAGCTTTTACTGAGTTTGATACCCTGGCTCAGGCGGCCAACCAGATGATTCATGAAAGAGAACGGATAAAATCTGTTCTTTCTGCCGAGAAATCACGCCTCAGGTATATGATAGATGCCATTCCTGACCTTATTTTCTTTAAAGATGTGGATAGCAAATTCCTGGGTTGCAACAAGGCATTCGAAAAATATATTGAAAAGAAATCTGAAGATATTGTAGGATTATCGGAATTTGATCTGTTTCAAAAAAGAGAAGCTTCTGGATATCTTAAATCTGACCTGCAAATCATTCAAACCTTAGAACCAGAAAGGAGTACCAATTGGATTGAATATGCTAATGGGCACAGGCTTCTGTATTATACATTAAAAACTCCGTATTTTGATTCTGATAATAATTTATTAGGAATAATTGGTATTAGCCGGGACATCACTGAAATGGAAGAAACCCGCCAACGGCTTATACTTGCAAAGGAAAAGGCTGAGGAATCGGATAGATTGAAAACTGCGTTCCTGGCGAATATGAGTCACGAAATAAGAACACCAATGAATGCCATAATTGGTTTTTCCGATTTATTGTCAGAAGATGACTTAACGCAGGAGGATAAAACTGATTTTATCTCAAAGATAAAAAATGCTGGCAAATCATTGATGACTTTAATTAATGATATAATTGATATTGCGAAAATTGAGGCCGGTCAACTTAAAGTTTCGGAATCAGCATGTGATATAAACCAGATTTTAAATGATCTTCACGGCACTTTTGAAGAATTGAAAAATGTTTCAGGGAAGAAAGGTATACGATTAAACCTCGTTGTACCTGAAGATAGCAGGCAATTGTTTGCTTTAACTGATCCAATGAGGTTACAGCAGATTCTTACGAATTTATTAAGCAATGCTCTTAAATTTACCGAGTTTGGCAGTATTGAATTTGGATATACAAATAATGATAATAACCTCTCGTTCTTTGTGAAAGACAGTGGAATTGGTATCCTCAGGAGCAAACAAAAACTTTTATTCCAACGTTTCAGTCAATTAGATCCAAGTACAACACGTAAATACGGCGGCACAGGTTTGGGATTAGCAATTTCAAAAAACCTAGTTGATTTGTTGGGTGGCACAATTGGCATGGAGTCGAATCCAGGAAAGGGCTCTCATTTCTATTTTACCATACCTTATAAACCGGTTAAAAGCCATACTCCAGCTAAAGTTGTTAAAATAGATATTCAGAATATCAATTGGGAAGGAAAAACTATTCTGATAGCTGAAGATATGATGCAGAATTACCTGTTGATGGAAGCGCTTCTGAGAAACAGTTCAGTTAGACTGCTACATGCAGTAAATGGACAAACTGCAGTTGATATTGTAAGACTGGAGCCAGACATTGATCTCATTTTAATGGATATTCAATTACCCATTAAAACAGGGTATGAAGCACTTAAAGAAATACTAGATATTAGGCCAGATATACCTGTAATGAGCTATACTGCTTTTGCTTTGCCACATGAAAGAGAAAAGAGTCTGGCTGCCGGATTCGTTGATTTTATACCAAAACCTATAAAAGCAGAAATCCTGATTCCGATGTTAAATAAATATCTTCAGAATCAGGATTAATAAATTTTAAAAGCGATTAAGTCAATTGCTAATCCAATAGATGAACAACGAGTCCGCTTCTTAGCTTTGGTTCAAACCAGGTAGTTTTAGGTGGCATAATATTGCCGGAATCAGCAATATCAATAAGTTGTTTCATCGATACAGGGTACAGGGCAA
>CAIWMA010000536.1 GCA_903913645.1 uncultured Bacteroidales bacterium
CTGGGGCGAATGCTGGAAAAAAGTTGCCAGTACAACGGCTTTCTGATGCTTTGCACGCATCAGTAGTATCTCTGAACCACAAATACCGAAATCAGCTTTCCCGCTAAAAACGGCGTCACTCGGATTAAGACTGTCGACCGCTTCCACAAGGTTAACCTTTATACCGGCTTGCTGATAGTAGCCTTTTTCGATAGCGGCGTAATATCCTGCAAATTGAAACTGATGTTCCCATTTCAGTTGAAGTGTGACTATATTGGTTTTCTGAGCCCATAATGAGCCAGGCAATAATGTTACTGCAATAAGGATAGAGATATATTTTATGACCAACTTCATAAATACTGGTTAGTTTAAAGGATCAATTTTACAATTTGGCTGTAGTTAAGAGTTGCGTGTTACCATTTTTGCTTTCTTAATGCTACAGCGCTTTTATGGCTATGAAAAAAATAGCCACTGAGTTTCAAAGCTACAAAGAATTACTAAATCAGGCTGCAATGCTTTTCTAAACCCGGGGATTTTATTTCTTCTTCCCCTGCAAGGTAAAACTAAATGTACTTCCTCTTCCTACTTCGCTTTCGATGCTCAGTTCACTTCCGTGCTTGCGAACAAAATTCCTGCATATAATCAACCCGAGGCCTGTGCTGGACTCTCCTGCTGTACCTTTCCTGTTGGTTTGAACATTAATGTGGAACAAATTTTCGATTATGGTTTCACTCATTCCGATTCCGGAATCCTCAACCGAAATTTCTACACTTTTACTATCAGTAGTTTTAGCCAGCAGATGAACCATTCCTCCTTTGGGCGTATATTTCACCGCATTCACTGTTAGGTTACGGATGGTAGTTTGCACCATTTGAATGTCGGCAAAAACCACTATGTCATCAGGAATAGTACAAGTTAGGATAATTTCCTTATGCCTGGCCTGTTCAAAAATCATCAACAAACTTTCATCAACAATAGGTTGCAGTTGAATTAACACTGGGTTGAAAAGAATTGATTCCTGCTCAATGCGTGCCCATTGAAGCAGGTTTTCGAGTAAGCTGAATAGATTCGAAGCTGTGTTTTCCATCTTCACAGCCATATTTTGAATCTCATTCATTGTAAAATACTGCAATTCTTCGGCCATTACTTTTGTAAGCCCCAGGAATCCGTTAAAAGGACCACGCAAATCATGGGCAATAATGGAGAACAATAAGTTTTTCTCAGCATTAATCATTTGCAGATTTTCTTCGCTTTTTTTCAATGATTCAACAGCAGCCTCTTTTTCCACTTCCAGCTGTTTGGTAAGTGTTACATCGCGGCCAGTCCCTACAACACCAATCACATTTCCTTGTTCATCCTTTATAGGTGCCTTGTGAACATCCAGAAAAAGGAACTGCCCCTTTACATTCCCTGATTCATCGAACTGCTGAGGTTTTTGTTCCATCATAGTGATGGTATCCGAATCTGCACAAATTTCGCCAAAGGTATGCCAATCAGGGTTTTCGGGATGTGCTTCTCTTTCGCGGTCAGCAAAGAAAATATCCGTTTTACCGATGGGTTCTTCTACATTTGTTGCCATTAACAACCGTTCACACATTGTTTTGTTACAGAAAATATATTTATTCTCTAAGTCCTTTGCCCACAGAAAATCCTCTGTATTATCTGCCATAAGGCGAAACATGGTAAACAAATAGCGATAACGTTCTTCGCCGGCTTTTATTTCCCGCTGCCAGGCCACCCTTTCGGTAATGTCGCGCAGTATTACCAGGCGGCTGCCTTGCTGGTAGCCAATTGCCTGTTTGAGAATCCTGAAGGTTTTTATTTCGTTATTTATCATAACTTCAACCGGTTCAACCGGTTCAGGAACAATTGCTGCCTGTAGCAGCAGAGTTACGGTTGCGCCTGCAGCTTCAATATTCAGCCCGATAATATTCTTTTTCGCTATGCCCAGAAATGAAATGGCTGCTTTATTGATATCCTGTATCCTGTTTTGTTCGTCAATAGCAAGGATACCATCCTGCAAAGTTTCGACGAGAGTTTCGCGGGCAACGGGTACCAGGTCGAGAAAACGGAAGTTTAATATGGCATAGGCTGCCAGCATGCCGCTCAAGGTAATACTTACAGGTGCTAAATCAAGTCCCGGAACCGGGTTGCTTCCTGTAAGATACATAAAGCTTACCAGCCATGGAAATACTCCTCCTACCAGAACTACCAATGCCTGCGCACGGAAAGCTTTAGCGCGGCGAAATATAAAGTTCAGAAGGTATATGGTGGCCATAATCAGCATAAGGTAGGTATAGGCAATATACCCTATCCAGAAACCTATACCATGGTTGTATTCCATGAGGTTGGTTTTTGCCGAAATACCCGAAAAGCCTGTCCAAACCAGGTTATGTTGTTCGTTGGTTACAGTGAGCAGCAATACAGCAACCGGGATAATGAAAAGCAGCACAATGTTTTTAGTCGTGATCAGTTTATCTTTCCCGGTAAAGCGCAGGACAAAAATCAGGTAAAGCACCGGAGTAGCAATACCACCAATGTATTCCAGCTTCGACATGAGTATTTTTCCTTCCACCGATAGTGCAGCTGTTTCGAGGATGATCCAGAATGAGCCGAAACCGGCTGCAATCATAAGCCACGTAAGTTCGCTGGCCCCTTTTACCGACCTGCGCTGCCAGGCCAGGGAAGCCACGAAAAACGAAGCCAGGGTTGTAATGATGAAGAAAACAGTATACACTGTGAAAACAAAATTCAGTGTACTTTCTTTTACAGGTGGTAGGTTTAAACAATTTCGGCTACTTTTTTACCTCACACAAACCTGCCAGGTGGCAGGGATACTAAGGCTCAAAGCGCTGATTTTAAATTATTTGAACATCGTAATTTTAGCAACTAATCAGTTCGTTTATGGCACCGACAAAAAGAAACATGCTACAAATTAGTTATCATTCAGCTTATGTTTTCAAAATACTTGTGTATCAGTTTCTTTAGTAAAGTTAAATTTACAG
>CAIWMA010000537.1 GCA_903913645.1 uncultured Bacteroidales bacterium
CGCCGGTGGCAACCATCGCCCAGGGACAGGAAATTACCAGGCGGATAGCAGCGGAAAAGGAGCTTAAATTTATCAACGACGAACTTATAACACTCAACACCGAAAAGGACAAATTCTTCTCCATTGTTGCCCACGACCTGCGCGGACCAATAGGTGGGTTTATGGGATTAACGGAGCGGATGGCAGAAGGAATGGCAGATATGACACTGGACGAACTACAGAACATTACCAGGGTTATGAAGAAATCTTCATCCAACCTGTACAGTTTACTCGGAAACCTGTTGGAATGGTCGCGCATGCAGCGGGGACTTACTGTATTTGAACCTGTTTCAATACTTCTGTTACCAAAGATTCAGGAAATATTGTTATTGCCGCTTGACTCATCCGATAAAAAGGAGATCGCTATCGATATTAAAGTCCCGGGAAACCTTGTGGTGTATGCAGATGTAAATATGCTGGCAAGCATTATCCGTAACCTGGTGACCAATGCGGTGAAGTTTACACCTAAAGGCGGAAATATCATGATTGTTGCTATGTCAACCAGGGATTTTATTGAAATTTCCGTTACCGACACCGGTATCGGGATGAAAAAGGAAATGGTTGAAAACCTGTTTAACCTCGATATTAATACAAACCGCAAAGGCACGGAAGGCGAACTCAGTACCGGCCTGGGGCTGATGATATGCAAGGATTTTATAGAAAAACACGGCGGTAAACTGAAAGTGAAAAGCACTGTAGGCGAAGGAAGTACGTTTAGCTTTTTACTTCCCACGCATGCTGAAAACAAAGAAATTGCAACCAATGCCGAAGAAATTCCGGTTCCTGCCGCTGAGCTAAAAAAGCTTAAAATTTTAATTGCCGAAGACGATGAAACCTCCGGTATGCTGCTTTCAATAGCCCTGAAACCGCTTAGCCGAAAGGTATTGACAGTATATACAGGAACTGAAGCAGTGGAAATGTGCAAAAGCAATCCCGATGTCGACCTCATCATGATGGATATTAAAATGCCTGGCTTGTCGGGTTATGAAGCAACCGCCCTGATAAGGCAATTCAACAGCAAAGTGGTGATTATTGCGCAAACAGCTTATGGAATGGAAAATGACCGGAAGAATGCCATCAAGGCTGGTTGTAACGAATACATGCTGAAGCCTGTAAATTTAACTTTACTAAAGAAACTGATACACAAGTATTTTGAAAACATAAGCTGAATCAAAACAAATACGATTGATTAATGCGTTGACAATCTGTGGTTAAAAATGCCTTTTAAACTGGCTGATAAATTAAACTGATTCATTAAATCAATTCTACTGCCCTTCACTCGTTTCCCTTTATTCACCGAAGTATGAAAAAAATATCCATTCCCATAGCCGATTCTGTTGCCCTTCGACGCAAGGCCGAAGCACGGCTTAAGGATAAATCGACTGAGGCACCTTTAAAGCTGTCGGAATCTGAAATGCGTAAACTTATCCAGGAACTGCTGGTTCACCAGCTGGAACTGGAGATTCAGAACGAGGAACTTATTCAGGTGATGCTGTCGGAAGAACATGAAGTTAAACTTACACATAAGCTTGAAGTTCAACAGCTAGAACTCGAATCGCAGAAAGATGAACTAGAACATGCTATATGCGAAGCACAGGATGCGATTGATCTGTACGACTTTGCACCTATAGGTTATTTTACCCTTTCGCGTACAAGCGAAATTCTTAGGCTAAACGTAAGCGGAGCAAAACTGCTGGGCGATGATCGTTCCTATTTCAGGAACCTGAGGCTGGGTACATTTGTTTCCGATGAATCAAAGCCTGTTTTCAATTTGTTTATTGAAAGCTTATTTGCAGGCAATAAAAACGAATCATGCGAAATTTCCATTCTGACAAAAAACGGATTGACAGTCTTTGTTCAGCTTAGTGGTATTGTAAGGGAACAGAGTGATGAGTGCCTGCTGACAGGCACCGATATCACAGGGCGGAAAAAGGCTGAAATGGCTTTGCTCCAAAGCGAAGTGCGGTATCGCACGCTTTTTGAAATGTCTCCTTCCGGTATAGTGTTATATGACCAGGATGGTATTATCCGCGAAGCAAACAACGCAATTTCGAAAATCACACAATATTCACGGGATGAATTAATAGGCCGTGATCTGCGAATTGTATCCACAGCGGGAAATGAAAACCTGGTTGAATCAAATGTAAAACGGGTACTTGCCGGTGAAACTCTTGTTTATGAAATAGAAATACTTAGAAAAGATGGAACAACATGCATTTTAAGCATCAGTGAGTCTGCGGTTAATTTGCCAAATGGGAAAATAAAGATTCTCTCCATCGCCAACGATATTACTGAACGCTTACGCACAGAGAAGGCACTGCGGGAAAGTGAATTGCGGTTTAAAAATGTATTTGATCACCACAGCGCCATCATGTTGCTTATTGAGCCTGAATCAGGAATGATTACAGATGCCAATGATGTGGCGGCCGATTTTTATGGGTATAGCAAATCAGTGCTGAAATCAATGAATATTGATGAAATCAATTTCCTGCCTAAAGAACTGGTTAAAATTGAGAGGGGAAAAGCAAGTAAAAACAACCTGAATTATTTTTTATTTCAGCATCGGCTTGCCAATGGCGAGGAGCGCACTGTCGAAGTGCATTCATCGCCAATCAATTTTCCTGAAAAGCAGTTTCTTTTCTCCATTATACACGATATTACCGATCGGAAACGTATGGAGGATGCCCTTGCTGAAAGCGAAGAAAAATACAGGAGCATTTTTTCTGCTGAGAATGATGCCCTTTTTATTATTGATAAGGAAACCGGGGCTATTCTGGATGTGAATGATGCCGCTTGCACCCTGTATCAATATTCGCGCGACGAAATGCTGAAATTAAAAAACACTGACATGTCGGCAGAAGTTGCTGAAACCATCAAGGCAACAAACGAATTCAGAAGCAAGATCGGGCTTCGTTTTCATAAAAAGAAAGATTCAGCAATATTCCCTGTCGACATTACGGCCAGCCTTTTTACATTGAACAACAAGCCGGTAATCCTGGCGGCAATCAGGGATATTACTGAACAGACCCAGAAAGATCTTATTCTGCAAGGGAAGAATGAAGAACTTCAGAAAGTAAACGCCGAAAAGGATAAATTCTTCTCCATTATCGCCCACGATCTTCGCGGACCTATAGGCGGATTTATGAGTTTAACGGAGCGAATGGCAGAAGGCATGGCCGAAATGACGCTGGAAGAACTTCAGAATATGGCCAGGATTATGAAGAAATCTTCTACAAACCTGTACAGTTTGCTGGCAAACCTGTTGGAATGGTCGCGCATGCAACGGGGGCTTACTACTTTCGAACCCGTTTCATTTCGCCTGTTACCAAGGATACATGAGAATCTGGTACTAGCATTCGAATCAGCCAAAAAAAAGGAGATTACCATCGGCATTGCAGTCCCAATTGATCTGGAGGCTTTTGCTGATGTAAATATGCTGGCAAGCATAATGCGCAATATAGTCACCAATGCGTTGAAGTTTACACCCAAACGCGGAAAAATCAACATCGCGGCAGATATAACCAGCAAAGGTTTTATTGAGATTTCCATTACCGACAGTGGTATTGGGATGGACACAACTATAGTTGAAAACCTTTTCAACCTCGATGTTAATACCAATCGTAAAGGAACAGATGGTGAACTCAGCACCGGCCTGGGGCTAACAATTTGTAAGGATTTTATCGAAAAGCATGGTGGCGAATTAAAAGTTGAAAGCGAACCCGGGAAAGGCAGTACTTTTAGTTTTACTATTCCTGCTAATACATAAATCCAGGGTGGCTCAGGATTCGGGCTTTTAAGAAGTCGATTGGCTGGGTTCTGACTAATAAATTTATATGTTCTGCTTGATGGAAATCAATATTTTACGTCTTTCAGCCCCTGGCGACACCGGGTTGGTTTGCGGAAGAATAAATAAGCCGGTAATACACAAATGCATAACTTGAAAATGAAAATTCTATGAATCTGGTTTTAACAGTTTATTCTGTTTTCTTCATCATTACAACCCTGGCTTCGTTTTTCGTTGCTTTTCTGGCCTGGAAGCGCAGATCGGTAAAAGGGGCCAGGGAACTTACCTGGCTTATGGTTGCGGCAGGTGTAGGCTCATTCTGGATCATTTTCGAAACAGCAGCGCCAACCATGGAAATGAAAATTCTCATGTCGAAGCTCGAATACTTCGGAGGCATTGCCACTCCTGTGCTTTACCTGATTTTTGTCCTGCGCTTTACCGGGAAAGATAAACTGATCACGACAAAAAACATTGTGCTGCTTTTCATTATCCCGGTTGCTGTGTTGCTGCTCACTGTAACCAACGAACAACATAACCTGGTTTGGACAGGCTTTTCGGGTATTTCGGCAAAAACCAACCTCATGGAATACAACCATGGTATAGGTTTCTGGATA
>CAIWMA010000538.1 GCA_903913645.1 uncultured Bacteroidales bacterium
ATCCCTGAAGGATATTTCTATTTTATTCTGCGTTTCTCTTGTTTATAAACGCAATACAATTATGGTTGACAGGTCATTCCGGCTATTTTTTTAATCACCTCCTCATCATAACTCCCCGGCACCACCCTGAAAAAATACGATCCTTTAATCCCCAGCCCATGCTGTATTTCAGCAAACCTCAGCGAATTCTCCTTGCGTGCATCCACATCATGCCGCAGCACAATCACCTTATCCGCCGGATCTTTCAGAAAATCAGCAAAGGTCTGAAACGAATATCCTTGCTTACGTAGAACACCAAGCAGATTGGTATAAATTTTAATTGTAAAGTCGGGCATAAATTATTTTGAAGAAGATGCTATATACCATATATCAGGACTAAATATACTATAGTGCCTGAATCATATAACACTCTTACTCTGCTGGTTTGGTTTCCTGCTTCTAATTTGTTTCTTAACCCTAAGCAACTTCTTCGTTTTTATGAATTCGCTGATAGCTCTTTCTTCTTCCTTTGTCATCGGATCCTGGCCACCAATAAAATCCACATCAAGTTCTTCTGATTTACGTTTCATGTGTTTATTTTTTGATTTTTTACGGGTCACTACTTGTCCCGGTTTATCGGGATGGAACTCGCCATGAAGAAAATCTTTCCTCTGATTGTCAAAATTTATTGACATGGCTCGTTTCATTTTGGAAATATTTATTGATGAGTTTTAATGCTGCATTAGTTTCAATTATTATTGCCCATCCACCGACATAAATACCGGTGTATCCTGAAAAGTATCCGGAGATATTTTGAAATTAATAAATATTGGTATTCCCTGTAATACAATATATTGTATTATCTGCAAAGCAGCAGCAATTTATTGGAGACAATGCCTCACTACTCACACCTGTTTTTCACAGAATAGATTTAACTAGAATTGTTGGATAAAAAATCCTGAATTTTAGAAACAAAGTCATTAGCTTCCTGAAAAGTATGACTGGCATCGTCAGGCGATGCTTTGAATCCTATCTCATAATCACTCTTCAGGCGTTGATCCAGTATTTTGGAAAAAGTCTTGCCAAATAATACAGGGAATTTTCCTGTTTTGACAAATGCTTTCTGGAATTGTACATTTACACCCATATGGGTATAGGCCTCAATTTTTTCAGACAATAGAGCAGCCTGGGCCGCATGAAATAGCCATGATTGATTAAACACAAACAGTAGATGATATTATGATCAATCTGGCGTATTCCATGTGACCTTTAAAAATCAAATTATTACCACATGAAACATTGCATAATAACTTCGTGATACTGTAGCTGTATAACGATTCTTTTCAAGAAGGACTTCGGCATCAGCCAGGCACTCAAATGCTTTCTCAAGAAATATAGACGAATTTTCAATCATATCTCAATACCTTCTCTGGCAACGTTTTTATATATAGGAAGTGTTGAATGAGAATAGTTATACTCTGTTACAGGGTTTGTTGAAATATACACTTCATATTCCAGGCCAATATTGAATTTAATGTCATTTAGCCGGTCTATTTCAGCAAATTCTGACTCCATTTCTGAGAGCACTATCATAAGATCAATATCTGAGTCATGTTTTGCTTTGCCTTTTGCATAGGAGCCATAAAGAATAACCTTCTTTAACTTCATCCCATATACTATTCTTGCTTTGCTTTTAAATTGCGAAAGTATTGGAATGATGCTTTCAGATAGTATGGGAATATTCTTTTGCATAAGTCCGTTTTTACAAAGGTAAGCAAATTTTTTATTTATGCGTTCAATCACTTACTACACCAATCGCAGCTGGTTTAAAAACTTAATCAACGAGGTGTTATTGGTTTAATCTCAAACTGTTATTTTAAGAATAGGCCTTACCTATTGTGCTTATCGAACCGCCTCACTTTATTCCAATGGATATACTCTTCACTTTTTACTGTCATTGGTAACTGTCATTGGTAGTGAAACGTAGTAAAGCGGAGGAACACTATTTTCTAATATCCCAGCTCCGTAATAACTCTGTATTAACTCCGTATTAACTCTTACCATGCTCCTACCGTGTACAATCGCATTTCCAGGCCTATTCCCAACTCTGTAGCTTAAAAGTCACTCTTCACTTTTCACTTTTCACTTTTCACTTTTCGTTCTTCACTATAAGTTAACAAGAGACCCCAAACCTCCCGATAAATCGGGACAGGCTCGTAGGGGCTTATTGTAAACGAGCATTTATTTTCACTCTTCACTTATTATTTTTCACTTTTC
>CAIWMA010000539.1 GCA_903913645.1 uncultured Bacteroidales bacterium
ATTACATAAATTCCAGGATGGTTATTCCAAACGGGATACCGGCCAGGTGGATCCATTTATGCAATCCCTTTATTCCAAGGACAATATACTCATACTTGGAACCATTTCGGGCGAAATTTTCTCCGGGTACCCACGGGCAACCCAGCTGGTAAAAGTGATTGGGAATCGTGGGGCGATTGTTACTTTGCTGTCGACAGCGCTAATATTTCATCAACTGGAGATGTAGCGTGGTTTTCGGCAAGAGGGTATGTAAAATTTGACCTTTCAAGCCTGCTGGTTATTCCGTTACGACTAACTGGTGTGATGATAAAAGAAGAAGGAACCTGGAAATTTCAAAAACAGCAGTTTCAGTTTGATATTGATTTCAGCTTCTCCATGCTGGCAGTTGTTCTGCTATTTGCATGGCTGGTTATAAGTGTGATTACCCTTATTGTCCTGACAACTAAAAGCTTGAAAAAGCGTACTTCGGGTGCTTCCAGGAAGTATGTCAGGTAATTGATGTAGAGGATTCTCCCTTTTTGCGGTTTATTAGCTCAATCCGAAGCATTAGCAATAGCAGGGTTCCGGTACATAAAAATGCCCTGATGGCATATACCGAGGCCAGTAATCCTTTATTGGCCAAAAGTGAAATTGGTGCGGCTAATAATAATGCAATCCATACAGAGAAATCCTCGGTGTTTTTATTTTGATGCATCATCCGCCTGATCACAGGGAAATAAGAAATCACCAAAATAACCTGAACTGAATAATTCGTCACAATATGGTTGTTGGAAACGGACCAGAACGCGATGATTACCAAAACCGCAAGCAGGCATCCTGCATCAAAACGGTTAAAGCGCGTCGAGGTGTCGCCCCATATGAGGATAGCAACTGAAACACCTGTTGCGAGTATAAGATCGGTAAAATTCAACATATTGTCACTTATGCTGTAATCGCCTTCGGCAAAATAAGTGAACAGGCTTATGCCGACCGTAAGTGTGAAAAATGTCCACATAGCCAGCGAAGGACTGATTTTTTTATGATAGAGTAAATAAACGTACCGGGATAAAATAAAAACATTAATACCTGATACTATGATATTTATGAGTAATTTATTGAAGGGCATAAGATGTTTTCCTAATTTTAGTATGGATATGTAAAAGTATTGAAAAACCTTAACCTGTGATTAAAAAGGGAGAGATTAACTATCTTTGCTTTTCATGTTTTTCAAACCAGCATATTTTTCAAACCGTATGAGCTCGGAAAAAATACAGTATAATAAAGTTCAAGAGGCACAAAAGCCGGTATTTTCCATCCTGATTCCATCGTGGAATAACCTGCCATTGTTAAAAATATGCATCGAAGGTATCCGCAAAAATTCGTTCTTCCACCACCAGATTATTGTTCATGCTAATGAGGCTACCGATGGCACACTCGAATGGCTGAAGGAGAATAAAATAAGCCATACCTATTCAGCTCAAAATGTTGGAGTATGCTATGGCTTTAATGCGCCTGTCGCATTGGCTGAAGCTGAATATATCTGCCTGCTCGATGATGATATGTACGTTTGTCCGAACTGGGATAAAGAACTCTGGGACGAGATAAAAAAACTGGATCACAATTATTTTTGCATTTCAGGAACCCTTATACAACCTTCGGCCAGTACCTATGGCTGCGTGATGGCACCGTATAATTTCGGAAGAAAAGCTTCGGAATTTGATGAGGCAAAACTGCTGGAAATTTATGATACGCTGCCATTTCACGACTGGAACGGTTGTAACTGGTACCCGATGGTAATTCATCGCACAATATGGGATCTGATGGGAGGGCTGAGCGTAGAATTTACACCTGGCATGTACTCGGATCCGGATTTTATGATGAAACTCTGGCACCTCGGTGTGCGTTATTTCAAAGGTGTTTCGCGAAGCAGGGGGTATCATTTCCTTTCTACAACTACTAACCGTGTAAAGAAAAATGATGGGCGAAAACAGTTCCTGTTAAAATGGGGAATCAGTAGTTCAACTTTTTTTAAGTACTACCTGAGGATCGGAACACCTTTTACCGGCGAATTGCCCGAACCGGAAATGTCATGGAAACTGCACATCGCCTTGGTGCGAAATAAGCTGAATAGAATAATAGCAAATTAGAGTGCTTGTTACAAGTCTCAAATCCCAAAACCAGAATCCTTGTTCATGCCTTGGGTCATGAAATTTGGGACTTGAGTCTTTTCAAAAAGTCATATCGAACGATAATCTATCACCATCCACTCTTTGCCACCTTGCCGATATAGGCAACATCCTGCAGTGTCATCTTATGGTGCAATGGAAGTACAAGGTACTTTTCTTCTACTGAATCCATATTAGGAAGATCCGACCTGCGACCACCGAACACTGTGTACCGGTCATTACGGTAGTGCACCTGGCTGGATTCAATTTTATTGTCACGCAATTTTCTCATAAAATCAGTACGGTTCTCTACAATAACGGTGCATAACCAGGCTGCATGCTCGCGGTCGGTTACGCCGGTCCCGATGATATGTAATCCATCAATACCTGCCAGTTGTTTAGTGTACTCGGCAAACAACAATTGCCGGTATTTTAATGTATTGTCAAATTCGGCTAAAGCTGCTATACCTAAAGCGGCCGAAATATCATTCATCTGGTATTTATATCCCACTTCATAAATATCGTTTTCCCAATGACCCATTTGCTTCGCTGAGCGGTCGATGCCGAACCAGCGGATGCGTTTTGCCTTTTCAACGAGGTCTTTGTTTTTAATGGTAAGCATTCCACCATCGCCTGTAGTAATATGTTTGATGGCCTGGAATGAGAACATTGAAAAATCAGTCATTTCGCCGATCTTCTGCCCTTTATACGTTGCACCAAGTGCATGAGCTGCGTCATCGATAAGTGGGATATTGTATTCCCGGGCAATCGCCATCAGTTCATCCATATCGCATGGCAAACCGGCATAATGAACGCAAACAATAGCTTTGGTTCTTTCGTTTACCAATTGCCTTACATGATTCACATTAATATTGAGGGTTTCGGGATCAACATCGGCAAACACAATTTTTGCACCCATATACAGCAACGGAATATTGGTTGCAGTGCAGGTAAAAACCGGAACAATTACTTCATCACCAGGCTCAATTCCTGCTAAAATATACCCGAGATGTAAGCCGTCAGTCCCGGAGCCCACAGCAAGTGCGGTATTGGTTACACAAAATTTTTCTTCGAATTCCTTTTCAAACTGTGCAACTTTCGGACCCTGCCCTATCCAACGCGAATGCAGGACTTTCGAAACTTCATCAACTGCATTAGGAGGTATATTCGGATAAAATAGTACAATTCCTTCGTTTTCATTCATCAAAGGCAATTCATTCATGCCATGCTCTTTCATTATTCAAAATAGTTTTAAACGGTTTCTAACCTCTTATAATGGGGATAATTACAGGCCAAAATTAGTCAAAAAAGTGTATGAAAAAATCATGAACTTTGAATTAGTTGTTAAATAAATATAAATCAAATCATACGATAAGTAATTGAAAATCAATTTATAGCTAGTTGATTTATAGATTCGGATCCGAACAAACCTTCTTTGACATAGGCAAGCAGTGAGTTTGTTCTGGATCCAAAATATAAATTCTAACTTTTAGCAGGACCCAATTCATTTTATTTTCAGTCTTGTGGCAACCTTCCCATCGCCTGGCGTTCTATCATCCACCCGGGATATTCAGGAGTCAGTGCACTTACAGCCTCCAATTGCTGAAATTCATTGGCTGTAAGATCGAGTTGGGTTGCTGCAATATTGTCCAAAAGTTGTTCGTGTTTTTTTGCGCCTATAATAACACTGGTAACAGACGGTTTTTTCAGGATATAGGCAAGTGCTACCCGGGCTGCCGAAACCTGGTGGCTGGCACCAATCTCCATAAGAACATCAATAATATCAAAAGCATCTTCCTTGTTGACAGGCGGAAAATCAAACGTATCCCTTCTGCTATCGCCGGCCACCTCGTTATTGCGTGTAAATTTACCCGACAGGAAACCTCCGGCAAGCGGACTCCATGGCATTACAGCAAGGCCTTCACTTAAGGCAAGCGGCACAAGTTCGCGTTCTATGTCACGGGCGGCAATACTGTAATAATTTTGAAGTGCTACGAATTTGGTCCAGCCCATTTTATCGGCAATTCCATTTGCTTTTGCCACCATCCATGCCGGGTGGTTGCTGATTCCCAGGTAACGAACTTTGCCCGAGCGAACTACATCTTCAAGTCCACGCATGGTTTCTTCGAGCGGAGTAAGCGTGTCTACGCCATGAAGATAAAGGAGGTCGATGTGTGAAAGGCCTAGTCGCTGCAGGCTATCATCAACCGAATCAGCAATATGAAGTCTCGAAAGACCAATCTGGTTGGCACCAGTTCCCATACGGCCGCGCAACTTGGTAGCAACCACAAGGTTTTGCTGCGATATTCCTAAGCTTTTTATGGCATTCCCAAGCATAGTTTCCGATAGTCCCTCAGAATAAACATTGGCAGTATCAATAAAATTAATGCCACTGTCAATGGCTGTTTTGGTTATCGCGTTTACTTCTTCCTGGGGTAATTCGCCAATAGACTTCCAGTAGCCTTTGCCACCAAAAGTCATGGTACCAAGGCATAATTCCGAAACCAGTACTCCGGTTTTTCCGAGTTGGTTATATTTCATAGGGGATGATTCTTTAAAAAAATTAAATCTGTAATCTGAATTTCAAATAATAGTTGAAAACGTTTTAGGCTCAGTGAAAGTTCAATCCTGAAGCCAATTCTCTATAAACTACTAATGAATACTCTTACTTTTATTACCTGCATTTACTCCGGAGATTCTTCAGTGTTTTCTTTTACCATATTCGAATAAAACTCTTCCACAATCGATTTAGCCTGCTCCAGATCTTTCAAGGCTACAAATACCTTTGCCGCAGCTCCTTTTACAGGAACAGAATTCCATGGGAGCTGGTAATCCTGAGTCATATAGGTTTCAATATCATTGTCTTCGAGAATGCTTTTAAGCAATCCGCATTCCCAGGCTGATCCTTCGAAGACTTCGTAAGGTGCCAGGCTTTTATCTTCTTTTATCATAGATATGACTTTTGCGATTGATAAAGGTACGACAAACAAAACCGATCATCAAGTACAATCTTCGAAAAATAAATCTTAGGGGAATTATCTCTTTCGGTAAAAGTTAGTGTTTCCATTGTAAATACATGTTAAAACCTAAGTGTTTCACTTAAATATTGCCAAATATAGAAGTTAACTTTCATGCCTGAGATGCAGTTTATAAAAGAGTAATCAGGCAATTTTTTATAAAAATATTCTTCTTTAGAAGCATGTAATTCAACGTATTACATATTTATTACCGAATTCATGTATGCTTAAAACCAATAAACTATCACTTTTTGACGGATACTCAAGTTTCTTGTATTCCGGTCTCACTCCTTATTCCTTTTTGAATAAGCATTATCTTTGCAAATATTTCTTAAACTACAATAGTTATGCAAATTACAGGAATTCCCAAGATTAAACTCACTTCCGAAGCCAAAGGTTTCATATCGTTATTCGCCGCTTTGGGCGAACGGTCGGAGAATTTTATACCGGATTGGGTGTTTAAAAGCCTGGAAA
>CAIWMA010000540.1 GCA_903913645.1 uncultured Bacteroidales bacterium
GATGTTGTCATAATAGCGCAGACAGCTTTTGGACTTTCAGGCGACAGAGAAAAGGCAATCGAAGCAGGCTGCAACGATTATATCAAAAAACCCATTAAAAAAGCTGAATTACTTTCACTAATACAAAAGTATTTCAAAAAATAGTAAAAGTAAACAGACAGTTAAATGACAGAAAACAAAGCACATGGCTATAACAAAAAATATATGATAATTGCCGTTTCGGTGCTGATTGCGGAGTTCACAGCCCGCAACAACGGCGGTGCGGCTCGACAGGAAAGTTCTCCGCAATCGGCAACTACATATATTTCCGAACGTTATTGCGACACGAAGTCGTATTAAATAATTGTTTTATAGTCGGTTAAGACCGATTGATAAAACCTGCTGTTCCTTCAGCAGTATCCTACCGGGGCATCGGATCTATGGTGAAGCCATTATCGGGTGAAGCCCCCGGGAAACAGTACCAATCGTCGGCTCGTGCAGCCAGTGACGGGGCTGAAAACCGTGAGGCGGACAGCCTTTGAAGTCTCAAAGTCAATTAAGGGCTTGGATCAGTGGACATGGCTAATATATATGAACATTCCGTAACTACCGACAGGCGAGTAAGAGCGAAAAAGAGAATGATACGCTCTGTACCAAAATGGTAAGCTGACAGGTTAAGTACGTTTAACGCAGTGCTTACAAGGATGTAGATCAGCCGGCAGACAGGATGAGCCTAAACCCACAGTATTTGTTATTTATACGGAACGTGTAAGCCCGGCGCTCTCTCCCGACAATAAATGCCGGGATAAAACCGTAACCGTAAGGCATCGGGAAACGTCGGACAGAGACGATGAACTAAGCGAAAGCCTTCCTGTAACGGGTTGGATAGTGGTTGAGTTATTTTTACAACATCACCTCGGGCGAAAGTCTGCCCACCTTCATCTGGTGCTTTATGGCATAAAGTGTTATAGAACCTGTTAATGGAAGAAAGCAAATGAACGAGAATGAAAATTTATCGTGTGCGCTCCCTCACAAATTGAATAACTGGGAAACCATTTTATGGCGAAAAGTCATTCAAAATGTGAACAGGCTGCAACGCCGCATTGCCAAGGCTGTTAAAGAAGGTCATTGGGCGAAAGCAAAAGCCCTGATGCACCTTATTACAAAATCATTCTATGCTAAATTACTGGCTGTATTACGGGTTTCATCCAATAAGGGTGGCAACACTCCCGGAGTCGACAATATGGTTTGGACAAACGGAGAAGAAAAACTCGAAGCAGCCCGGAAACTCAAATCAAGAGGTTACAAGTCAAAACCATTGCGCCGGATTTACATCCCAAAGAAAAATGGGAAAATGCGTCCGTTAAGTATTCCTGTCATCAACGACAGGGCTATGCAAACACTGCATAAAATAGCCCTCGACCCAATGGCCGAATCTCTGGCCGACAAGAACTCTTATGGATTCAGGCTTCGAAGATCGTGCAACGATGCGGTGGCTGGTTGTTTCCAAATCCTTTGTCGTAAAATATCAGCTCAGTGGATATTCGAAGCAGACATTAAAGCTTGTTTCGATAACATCAGGCATGACTGGATTTTAAAGAATATCCCCGTCAACAAAACCATTCTTAATGAATGGTTGAATGCCGGATACATCGAAAAAAAGCGTTTGTTCCCAACAGAAAAAGGTACGCCACAGGGTGGAACCATATCGCCGATGATCATGAACATGGTCTTGGATGGATTGGAAACGCAAATCAACAAAAAATTTCCACGGTGGAAGAATAAGAAAGTGAACCTCATCAGGTATGCCGATGATTTTGTAATTACGGCCATCAGTGAAGAAGTCATTACCAATGAAATTATCCCATTGGTAACCGAATTTCTGATTGAAAGAGGCTTAGAACTCTCGCCCGAAAAATCCAAAATCACAAACATCAGCGATGGCTTTAACTTCCTTTCGCAGAATGTCCGAAAATTCAGAGGAAAACTGATCATCCGACCATCAAAGGAGACCGTCCAATCGTTCAAAGACAAGATCAGAAAGATCATCAATGAAAATCGTGGAATACCTGCGCATGCCTTGATACGAATACTGAACCCTGTTATCAGGGGATGGTCGAACTATCACAAAGGCATTTGTGCAAAGCGTATTTTCAACCGCCTGGGATCATTTATATGGTGGCAACTCAAACGATGGGCGAAATACCAGCACGGAAATAAAAACCGCTGGTGGATCTTTCATCGCTACTTCCACGACAATCATTTTACCGATCAGAGAATTACTAAAAACGGTACAGAAAATCACCGACTGTACCGGATTGGGTATGTTCCAATCAGGTATCATGTAAAAGTCAAGGCCGAAGCCAATCCTTTTCTGCCCGAATTTGACCAGTACTTCTTTAACAGAACAAAACGGAGTGCCGAATTAGCAAAAGAATGTAAACAAATTACTACTTTTATGACAAGTAAAGCTAGTAATAACAGCCGGGTTACCCTTCGCCGGGCCAGCCTTAAAAGTGCCTGAGCCGTATGCGGTGAAAGTCGCACGTACGGTTCTTAGGGGGCGTAAGCTACCCGGTTGCGTCACCTTAGGAATGCCCCCGGCAAATAATCAGTTCAGTAAAGTTGCGATATTTAGAAACTTTTTTTTATCTTTGATCAAAAAACAGGATGCAATACTTTCAGACCAGATTTTTAGAAGAAGCTGACAAATTCATTGCAGGACTCGACGCAAAAACTGCTAAGAAAATATTTTACAATGTTGACCTTGCGGAACAGACCAATGATCCAAAACTTTTCAAGAAATTACAAAATGAAATCTGGGAATTTCGTTCAAAGTTCAGTGGGCTTCAAATCAGACTACTTGCATTTTGGGATAAATCTGACGGAGAAGAAACTTTAGTGATTGCAGCACTTGGTTTTATTAAAAAAGGTGACAAAGTACCTAAGAGGGAAATCGATCGAGCTGTAAATATAAGAGAGAATTATTTCAAAAATAAAGCAAAAAGATAAAAATGACACAGACAAAAAATAAGACCTATTCACTTGCCGAAATGAAAGATAAATATATCGGTAAAGTAGGTACAACTGAAAGAGATGACTACGAATATGAACTAAGCATGGAAGTCCTTGGCAGAATGATAAAAACTGCAAGACAGGAACGTAACTTGACTCAAGAGCAATTAGGACAACTTATTGGTGTACAAAAGTCTCAAATTTCAAAGCTTGAAAGTAGCACAAACAGTGCGACAATCGACACGATAATAAAAGTTTTTAAAGCTCTTAAAGCTGACATACATTTTAATGTAACGCTGGAAAATCAACATATACAACTTGCCTGAAAGAAAGGCGGCCGCATAATAATTAGGACTTCATGTGGTCGGAACGACCAAGCATGAAGTCCCGGTTGCACGACATCCCTAGGCAGCAACCTGATTTTTCTATGTATTTATCAACGATATTGTGGGTTAAACTGATTGGCTGAGTTCGTCATGATCAGTTATAATTTGGGGGGTATTTCTTGATTTTGCTACTTCAGTGCAAGGTAATTGCTTTTACGGACGTTGGTTTGCAGCTATTTTCATCCCATTTCTAAAATATTGGGCAATACAATCCCATTCCTGCGTTTAAGCAGGTCGCTGTTGTTTAAAAAATCAGACAGATAATTGGAAAGTTTTGAAAAGCACATTACCTGGTGAGCGTATTCTCGGCAGTAATTCAACCGTATGCATGATCCCTGTTTTGCAGAAAGGACATTGAACCTGATCGAATCCGGTAAGACGTACAATCCGCTCCTGCTTACTTTCTTTTACCTTTGTTTCCAGCTTTTTAGCCTCCAACGGTTTAAGCTGATCTTTTTGCTTGGTGCTCAATATTCCATAATACCTGATCTTCACGAAACGGTAGGGTAATATATGCATGCAAAACCGGCGAAGGAATTCAACGCCGGATAACCTGGTGAGCTTCTTTTTGCTGTTATCTTTATAATCCTTATAAAAGAAGGTCACACCCGAATCATCAATCTTCTGTATCCGTTGATTACTGATAGCTACCCGATGGGTGTATTGTCCCAGGTATTTTACAATCTGCTGCGCATTGCCCAGTGGGGGCTCACAATACACCACCCAGGGTTTTTTCCACAACTGATCCAGCAAAGATTGATACAGCGGTAATTGGTTACTCTGTTTAAGCTGGCGTTTGATTTTTTCGAGTAATTTACCACGGAATACCGCACTGAGCATCCGCACCGGATAAAGGTATTTCCCTTGTTTGGTAATGTGTTTCAGGTTTCCCTTTAAAGTTAGCCCTGCTGCCGGGACTATACAATGAATATGGGGATGTAAACTCAGATTTTGGCCCCAGGTATGCAACACGCAAATGGCTCCGCTTTCTACTCCGTAGTGGCTGTAGCCAAAAGTCTGCAACACGCTCCAGACACACTCGAACATGGCACTGTAAAAGCGTTTGCTGTCGAGAAGGCACACGTGGTTTAACGCTTCAGGAACGGTAAACACCACATGGAAGTATTTCACATCCATGGCATCATTCATCCGGTCTTCGACCCAAAGTGCCTGTTTGTTTGCCTGGCATTTAGGACAATGCCGGTTTCCGCAACTGTTGTAACTGATCCGCTCTTTGCCGCAACAATCGCAGGCATCTTTGTGTCCACCCAGGGACGCTGTCCGGCATTTGTGCAAAGCGTCGAGCGTACGCAAGGTAAAACTATTGGGCTGGCACTGCTCAACATATTGCGACCCAAACCGATTGATGATATGGGAAACTTCATGCTTTGGACGCTCCACTATTTTTGAGGATACAATGTATCCAACGGACTATGGGCACCGCCCGGTGCGATTTGTGCAACATGCAAATAAATCATCGTTGTCGTAATATGGGCATGGCCCAACAACTCCTTGATGGTGACAATATTTACCCCATCTTCGAGCAAATGGGTAGCATAACTGTGGCGCAGCGAATGGAGAGAAACATCTTTTCTGATGTCGGTTTTTTTCAGGTTTTCACGAATGATCCAGCTCAGCCCTTTCACGCTGTAACGTCCATCGGGTTCTTTGCCGTTAAACAACCAGATATGCGGGTGTTCTGCTGAAATGTATTTGATAAGTCCTTTGGCAATGTAATCGGACAGCGGCACAATCCGGTCTTTCTTGTATTTGCTTTGTCGGATATGGATCGTTTTGCGCTCGAAGTCAATGTCGGAGAGTTTCAGGTTGATCGCCTCCTGTGAACGAAGCCCGGCAGAATAGATAAGTGTCAGAACGATGCGGTGCTTCAAAAGGGTTGGCGCCTTAAACAATTGTCGAAGCTCGCTACGGTTGAAAATCACAGGCAGCTTTGCCTCTTTTTTCATTGACGGCAAATCGATGGCCCGTTTATTCAATCCGATATGGCGAAAATAATAACGCAGACCATAAACCGCATGTTTGAACTGCTCCGGGATGGAGATTTGGCCATTTGTGCAAGACCAGTGAGATACTCGTTAATTTCGTCTTCAGAAATGTCTTCAGGCAGACGGTTAAACTCCA
>CAIWMA010000541.1 GCA_903913645.1 uncultured Bacteroidales bacterium
CATCGGCATGTATAGAACATTGAAACCAATAAACAGTCCGAGAAGTGCCCTGTTAGCCACTTTCTTATTGTACATCTTTCCGAACATTTTCGGATACCAATAATGCAGGGCCGCAAAAAATGCCAGCCCGGCACCGCCGAATACAATGTAATGGAAATGTGCTACAACAAACATCGTATCGTGAACATGCACATCGGTCGAAACACTTCCTAAAATCAAACCGGTAAGTCCGCCAATCATAAATATAAAGATGAAAGCCATCGCCCACCAGAAAGGAGGTTCAAGCGAAATGGAACCTTTATACATAGTTGCTGTCCAGTTAAAAACTTTAATGGCACTTGGAATTGCGACTAGGAAAGTCAGGAATGAAAATACCAGGCGAGCCGTTTCACTCATACCGGAAGTAAACATATGGTGGCCCCAAACCAGGTAACCTACGAAAGCAATGGCAAGACTTGACATGGCAATGGCTTTATACCCAAATACTGTCCTGTGCGAAAAAGTTGTGATAATTTCCGTTATAGCTCCCATTGCCGGCAATATCATGATATAAACCGCCGGGTGCGAATAGATCCAGAAAAGATGCTGGTACAAAATCGGGTCACCACCTTGGGCAGGATCGAAGAAACCAATATGCAGCACGCGATCGGCAACAACCATCAGGAATGTAATTCCAACAACTGGTGTAGCCAGCAACTGTATCCATGCAGTTCCGTACAACGACCAGATAAACAAAGGCATACGGAAAAAACCCATTCCCGGCGCTCTCAGGCGGTGAATGGTAACAATAAAGTTCAGACCGGTAAGAATGGATGAAAATCCAAGTACAAATGCTCCGAAAACAGTAAGCACCACATTCGTATTTGTTTTCAGACTGTAAGGAGCGTAAAATGTCCATCCTGTATCAGGCGGACCGTCGCCGGTAAAAATTCCAACCAGAATTATGGTAGCGCCTAAAATAAATAGGTACCATGAAAATAGGTTCAACTTAGGAAAAGCAACATCTTTTGCCCCAATCATAATAGGGATCATAAAGTTTCCAAATGATGCGGCCAGCCCGGGAATAATAAAAAGGAAGATCATCGTCAGGCCATGAACCGTAAACAATGCGTTATACGTTGCAGGTCCCATAATCTGCCGGCCGGGCGCCATAAGCTCAATTTTCATAAATAAGCCCATTACCACTCCGGCCAGGAAGAAAAACAACTGCGAATACAAGTACAGCAGAGCTATACGCTTGTGGTCGGTAGATAAAATCCAGGCACGGATCCCGGTGTATTTACCCTGGTATTCAAGGTAACTGGGCATCCGATGTGATGTGAAATTTCCGGTCATGTATATTTAAATAATTATTGGTTAGCTGAGTTTGGTTTCTTCCTGCGGCCGCGTATAAGCAGGTAAAGTAGCAGCGAAACTGCAAATATGATGGTCAAAGACGCAGTAATACGTGTAACATCCAATGAATAGCGTTCGCTTTTCCTGTCGTAGGAATAGCAGAATTTAAGAACTTTTATAATCGTGGGAGCCGATTTTCCTTCGGATGCTTCGATAACAGCAAGCTTAAATTCGAATGGGACGAAACTGATTCCTTTCAGGTATCTCGTAATCTTGCCTTCAGGGCTGATCATGATCAGCGCTCCTTCGTGCATAAACTCATTGTTAACGAACTTAAACCCAAATCCGAGTGCCTTGGTGGCTTTGGCAATATTGGCACTGTCACCGGTCAGGAATGTCCATCCTGAAGGATCCTGGCCTTTCAGCTTCTTTAAATAATTCAGTCTTTTCTTTTGACCCAGATCATACGTCTCACGGCTATCAAAACTAATAGTTATTGCCTGGTAATCTTTTCCAAGTGCCATTCCTGTACTGGCCATAACTTCTGCCAGGCCATTCATCAGAGGGGAGCAAATACCAGGACACCTGTAATATACAAAACACAACACCGTTGGTTTGTTTATCAGTTGTTTAAGGTTTATCAGCTTGCCGTTTTGATCGGTAAGCATAATGTCGGAAGGAACGTATTGATCGAGATGTTCGGTAATACCGACTTCCAGGTCCTTTGCTTTTTCAGCAAAAGCAGTACTGACATTAAAAAGTAAAACTGCCAGCATTACCGGCAGTGCAAACCATGAAATGGTTTTCTTCATTGTTTAAAAGTTATTTCGTGTAAGCGATTTGATTTATACTCTAAAGATACGCATTCATTCAAAGGGCTGGCTTGAAGCCTATGAATATTATCCTTAAAGTTTATTTTAACGCTTTATTAACAAGAATTACTTAGGTTTTGTTTAACGAAAACTGGAATTCATGAAAAATTTATTCATTTTTTTAAAGCAAGATTCTTACCTAAAACGATAATACTCTGCAAAACAGAGTATTAATCGGATTTTAGATAAATGATTTAGAGAACAGGCAGACTATCTGCTAATGCAGGTGATGATGTATGCTTTCGTCCAGATAAGGATGATTTATAGGAATTAAAGGAGCTTTTGCAAGTGCTTTTGAGAAGGCAAAGAGGAATAGGCCTGCAACTCCTGCAAAAACACCGATTTCGATTATGCCTAAAGCCGGTGATTTCAGGAAATCAGGCATTACCTGCTCATAAATATCGGTATATAAACCGACCAACAGAAGAATACAGATTCCATAAACTACATTAATGTTCTTATCCAGTTTCTGCGGAAGCAAAACAATAAAAGGAATAAACCAGTTGATGGCGAAATTCATGAAAACGAAAATAATCCAGCCATTTTCCCAACGACGTGCATAGTAGAGAGTTTCTTCAGGTAAATTGCCAAACCAGATAAGGGCAAACTGCGCAAAATACAGATATCCCCAAATTATACTCAGCCCGAACATATACCTCGAAAAATCCAGCAAATGGTATTCGTTCATATCTTTAAAATACCCTTTTTTATGAAGGATAATTGCTATTAAACCAACCAATGAAGTTCCATGGTAAAACGCCGCTCCAAAGTTTTTAAAAGCAAAAATACCGCTGACCCAATGCGCGTCAATCGACATGATCCAATCGAACGAAGCAGCAGAGAATGTTATAGCCAAAACAAAAATGAAAACTTTCGACCAGAACTCCATTTTTTCGAACAATTCCTTGCTTCCCAATGCATCTTCCTGCAATGATAATTTGCGCAAGTATCGGGTTAGTAATATCCAGGCTGCGAAAAAGATCACCAGCCTTATCATAAAGAAAGGAATATTCAGGTAAGGTGCTTTGTGTGCCAGTAATTCGTCGTTGGCAACAAGGTCCGGATGCGACCAATGGTAAACATCATGAAGGCCGAAAAACATTATCAGCATAATGACAGCTGCGTAAGGAATATAAGCCATCAGTGCTTCAGGAATGCGCCTGAACATGGCCGACCAGCCCGACTGCGTGATATACTGCAAAGCGAAAAAGAAAGCTGCTCCCAATGCCAGTGAAAGGAAATAATAATTATCCATCAGCAGGTTGGCCCATGTACGATGGCTATCAGTTAGGAAACCATAAACCAGCCCAATAACTCCAAGGCCCATGAGCCCGTAGGTTATATAATAAAATTTCTTTGTAAATATTACTTTGGTATCCATATAAGTGGAGCTTATTTAATGTTCTTTTGTAGCGTATTTTTAACGTAGAGGGCTATCTTCCACCTGTCGTCGGGCCTGATTTGTGGTCCGTGCGCACCCATCGTATTCCATCCCATAGTAATTACATGGTACACTTCGCCGATAGGAGCTGCCAGCATACGTTCCGAAATCAGAGATGCCGGCTGCATGGTAAATTTTCCGCTGGTATACAAATGCCCGTCTCCTTTTCCTGCCGTTCCGTGACAGTTCTGGCAATAAATAACAAACATCTCTTTTCCACGAACCAGGTTTGTGTCGCTGGATTCCAGTTTGCAAACAAGTTCCTTGCCTGCCTGTAAACGTCCTTCCGGAGTCGCTGGATACTGGTACGGAATCATTTCGCGTGGAATAGAGCCCAAAACCGGCATCTGCATGGTGATTCCGTTTTTCGCACCTTTTGAAGGGGCGTAGGTTTCATAAGCCAGCGAATGTGCCATATCGGGGAAGTACTC
>CAIWMA010000542.1 GCA_903913645.1 uncultured Bacteroidales bacterium
CAAAGGCGGCGGCAATGGTAAACACCTTCATGGTAGAGCCAGGCTCGAAGGTGTCGGTGATGGCGCGGTTACGACCGAGTGCGGGATCGCGGGTGGTAGCGTTGGGGTTGAGGACCTATATTAACAAGATACTCGTCAGCCTTGATCTCGTCGGTAATTATATATTTTTCACTGAATTCGGCCATAACTATCTTTCTACAACGTGAATATCATCATGAAAATCTTTGCGAAGCGGGTGTCCCCAGGTATCGTCGAGGAAATAACGGCGAAGATTTGGATGATTGTTAAATGTTACACCCAGCAAATCATAGATTTCGCATTCGTGGAATTCGGCAGTTGGCCAGATATCCGAAACGGTATCCAATGTTGCTGTTTCCCTGTTTTCGGTATTAGCTTTTACAACCATGAAGTGCCTGTGTGTGGTGGATTCAAGATGGTAAACTACCTGTATAAATGTCGGGTAATCAACCCCGGTTTCGCAAACAAGGTAATCGAATGCCAGGCTACTGTCGGATTTGATGTTTTGCATAAACGCGTGCAGTTTGTCGTGGGCAACAGTAATTTCAGGATACTGGCTGCCTTGTTTCACGACTGCATCCGGGTTTGCAGATGTAAGCTGTTCTATAAGTTGTTCGTTTGTCATGGCCTGATTGGTTTCGGATTGGGCAAAGTTCACTTCTTTATTCCTGCTGGTGAAACTGTACCCTTTATCCTTATTTCCTTTTACCTTATTTTTTTATTTCCCGTCCTGTCTAAACGCTGACAGGTCATTCAGACGCTGTCAGGTTTTCTCTTTCCCACTATCCCCACAATATCCCATCCTCTTTTCACTCTTCACTCTTCACTTTTCACTATTTCTTCAGCTGCTTCTTGAAGTTTTTCTCCCTCTTGATTTTTTTCTGCAACTGCAGGAAAGCATACAAAAGTGCTTCGGGACGAGGCGGACAGCCCGGTACATATATATCAACAGGAATCACGTGGTCGGCACCTTTTACAATAGAATAGGAATTGTAATAGAAAGGTCCGCCGGATACCGCGCAGGCTCCCATGGCGATTACATATTTCGGATCGGCGATCTGATCGTACAATCGTTTTAAAACAGGAGCCATCTTATAATTAATGGAACCTGAAATAATGATCATATCAGCCTGGCGAGGTGTAGCACGGGCAACTTCGAAACCGAAGCGAGCCATATCGTGCCTTGATGCGCCTACTGCCATAAACTCGATGGCGCAGCAGCGTGTTCCGAAAGTTAAGGGCCAGACTGAATTGGACCTGGCCCAATTAACAAGTGCATCAAGCTGTGTGAGTATTATGCTGCCTCCCTCGTATGAATCCAGAACCGGGAAGTCGTTTTTCTCAAATTCTTTTTTTGATGTTATTCCCATTTCAATGCGTGTTTGTTCCAGCCATATAAAAGGCCAAGACCTAAAATGAAGAAAAAGATAAGTATTTCAACGTAGCCTGTCATGCCTGCGTGTTTCATTACCACTGCCCATGGGAAAACAAAAACTGTTTCCACATCGAAAATCAGAAAGATAATTGCAAACAGGTAATAGCCAACTGTGTATTGTAACCAGGAACCTCCGATGGTTTCAATACCGCATTCGTAAGGCTCGAATTTGGCTGGGTTATAGGATGTTGGTGGTACAAAACTGGAGAAAAGCATGGCTCCTCCCACCAGTACCACGGCAACAATAAAGAAAAGCACTAAAGCGCTGCTATCCATATTTTAACTTTATTTGTGACGGTTTCGAGGCCGCAAAAGTATTGAATTGTTATTATTATATATGTACAAAAATTGATATAGCAGTAATTTAGAATTTCTCTAAATTAAGTAATCACAATCTTAAATAGGTAGATGGATTTGTAATCAACTGAATATGTGATACTAAGTCACTATATTTTCAATTATAGCGGACCAGTTTTGATGAATTTATTTAGGTAGAATACGGAAAAAAGTTATCAACCGGGGAAAGTGAATCCCAGAATGCCCGTATTATTGTGGATAAAGCTGGTACTTCAGAAACAAACGCCGGGAAGCGATGGGGGCCGACATAAGCTCACGTTCCGGTTTCCTACTGACGGGGTGAATTCAAGTCCCCCCCGTCAGTAACACTGAGAAAAATCAGAAATCCCCGCAGCTGAGAGGGAGGGCACTGAAAAAGTCCTTTCAAAAAAAATGAGATAAAAAAACTCATGGAAATAGCAAATTAACGATCCGAGAATTGCTTATTTGCGACAAAGAGTCTATTGCTTTTCAAATATTGCAGGGAAAAGGGCTTGTACAAACACAATTGTACAAGCCCTTGATTTATCAGTAGTTTTTCAGTGCCCTCCTGAGAGGTGGCGGGGATTTTTGTGGCAGTAGCAGCAAATAATAGAAATTGTACCGTTACGTGCCAGAAAATAAGACATGCTCAATCAGGGAATACAAAACTGTGTACTATTTCCTAATTATTATTTTTTTTGTTACACTTCCGCTTTTAGAATATAAATGCAATAAATAAATTCCATTTGGCTGTTTGCTCAAATCAATTTCCGTTTTTTCATTTTGGATTTTTTGAGAAATAATTGCTTCTCCAAGTACATTAAATAGAGTGAGTTCACATTCTTTCTCTTTTGTAGCTACAGTAAATATGCCTTTAGTTGGATTCGGATAAACCTTCACATCAAATTGGTTTCTGTTATCTATATTGTTTGCATCAATACCGGTAAGTGGATCAACCAGTGGTTCTTCATATTGAATAATTTCGAAAAAGACCGTTTTGGTTATTCCTCTGTATGTTATTGTTGCATTTGTGCTACCCTTAGCCAAACCCTTAAACTGATTCGTAACATTGTCATATTCTAATAATTCCGGATCTTTTATGGTAACAGTAAATAAATCAGTTTGCCCAATTTGGGCAATGGCATTTGGGAATATGGCCTCATAATCGGGTCGTCTTGATTTAGTAGTTTCGATCACAAAGACTTCTGGCTTTACAGTAAAATCAACTATCGAACCGACTGGGTTTACCTTTAAATCGATTCTTGCATTCGAAATAGAAGCAGTATCTTGATTTGAATAACCGCCAAATATATAAATGTATTGCCCTTCGATGTATTCGGGGCTAACAATGAGTTTAAATTCCAAATTTGGTTTTGTGGGCTTTTCCCAGAAACTTTGATCCTGGAAGATCAGAGCAAAATTTTGAAGTCCTAGAGTATCTATCTGTAACTTAATAGTTATGGTATCACCGGCATTATATACTGCGTTCGGAAGGGGATATAGTATATTTATCCGGTCTTCAAC
>CAIWMA010000543.1 GCA_903913645.1 uncultured Bacteroidales bacterium
CAAAATCCCAACCCCTAATCCCCAACTCATGTGTGGTCGTTTTTCTCTTACTGCAAATGAAACTGAACTAAATCTTCGTTTTGAACTCGAAGGTGGAACAGCCCCCTATGTTCCCAGGTATAATGGTGCGCCAACGCAGTTGATGGCCGTTATTACAAACGAAAATCCCCTTAAGCTAAGTTTCTGCCGCTGGGGATTAATTCCGCCCTGGGCAAAGGATATTTCCATTGGTAATAAAATGATAAATGCACGTGCCGAAACTATAACAGAAAAAGCTTCGTTCCGATCGCCCTTATTTAGTAAACGATGCCTTGTTCCAGCAGATGGATTTTATGAATGGCAACAAGATGCCAGCAAACAGCCGTACCGGATTTTCGTTAAAGGCAATCCAATTTTTTCAATGGCTGGATTATGGGAAAGATGGAAATCACCTGAAGGAATGGTGATTGAATCGTTCAATATTATAACTGCCGAAGCCAATAGTTTCATGAAGCCGATTCACAACCGCATGCCGGTAATCCTGAAACAGGAAGACGAAAAAACCTGGCTTGGAAGTAAAAATCCAGCGGAAATACTTTCACTGCTAAAACCATATGCTCCGGAGGATATGGATGCTTTCCCGGTTTCGAAACTGGTAAATTCACCCAGAAATGATACTCCGGAGATTTGGGTGAAGGAAGTGAAATAGTGTTGTTTTGCCAACGTGAATTCTTGTATCGCGGCCTAATATCCCCTTTATATGTCTGTCAGAAACATCTACTAATTCCAGGTTTATATTAAGTCACCAGCAAACTGCATCCCCGGATATCACTGTTATCAAAGCGTCCAAGCACTTCAAAACTTTCATCCTCGAATACGCGGCCTAGATCCTGTGTGGCAATAAATGAGCATGAGTGAAAATTGGCCAGGTCGATGATGTTAATGCCCCCGGTACGTCCTGTTTCGAGGAAGCTGAGTGGATCGTTGGTATCAGCGATCATAATTTTCATCCATGATGGACATCGGAAAATACCATCACCTGCAGACCATGCTTGCGAAAGCAATTCAGTCATTCCGTACTCTGAATGAATCTTCTCAACACCAAAAGCTTTGCTCAGCTTTTCGTGAAGCTCCATGCGGGTGATTTCCCTGCGACGCCCTTTCATGCCACCGGTTTCAAAAATTAGTGCATCGGGAATATCGACCGGATGGTTTTCAGCCATATTGAGCAAAGCAAATGTTACACCAAAAAGCATAATCTTCAGCCCCTGGCGTTGTGCCTCCAGAAGTTGCGTCTGTAAATCCTCAAGATTATTCAGAAAAAATCCGCCCATCTGCCTGTTCGACTTTGTCATTATTTTCTCGATCATATAAACAAGCGACGAATTTTGCCTTTCGAGGTACGATGGCAACAAGGCAAAAACGGCATACTGTGATAAGTCACCATAAAAGAGTTCCAAGCCTTTTGTAAAACTTTGCTGGTACAAGCCTTCGTCGATCACATAATGCTTGCTGGTTTCCATGCCGGTGGTGCCGCTGCTTTCAAAAACTACTTCTTCCACAAAATCACCTGTAACTATTTTGTGGGTTTTAAAAAAACTAACAGGAAGAAAAGGAATCTGCTCCGAGTGATAAACTTTACTTTCGCTTATTCCGAGGGCATCAACAAACCTATTATAAATTTTATTGTTTTTATATTGATACCGAAATAAACTGAGCGCAATTTCGTTAAATTCGGTAGGGCTTTGCAGATTAAATATACTATGTTTAAAAGCTGTGAAGTCCATATCAGAAATTTTGTAATTTTATGGCTTGTTATCGTTCGAAATGAAATTATATACAAAGATAGTCTTAATCCTGTTTATACCGCTATTTGCCGGTCTTACGGGCTGTATTAAGGAAGAACAGTATCCGCTTGAACCAAAAATTGAATACAAGTCATATCAAACTTACACAGCCTTAGATGGGAAAGACTCACTCGGCAAAATCACCATTTCATACACCGATGGCGATGGGAATATAGGATTATTTTCGTGGGATACTGTTGAGCCACGCAAATACAATTTCTACTTAAAGTTCATGCAGCTTATTGATAATAAGCTTGAAGAAGTAAAACCCGTTGATAGCAGTATTAACTTTAATGCCCGTATCCCCATACTTACTCCGGCAGGAAAAAATAAAAACATTAAGGGCGATATTTCAATGACACTCGAACTTTATTTTGCTAGCCAGATGCTGCAAAGTGATGTCATTGCTTTTGAGATCTACATCAAGGACAGGGATCTGAATAAAAGTAATGTCGTGGTAACACCAATGTTTACCATCAAAAGATAATTCTGTTCAAACGTTTTCTGAATTACTATTTCTCCCTGTCGCGTGAAGTTGAATATCTTGATTAGTCTGTTTCAGGATCAAAGATTTTTAACAGGAAAAACATCAGGATATTGAGTTTTATGAGAATACTGCTTGCCTAATTTGGCAGCTTTATTTGAAGATATAGTTTCTGCTAAATGCCAAATTTTCTATTCAGGTAAATGAAAGAGAATTGCCATAAAGGTATTGAAAATCAATGAAATATTAATTTGTTGATTGCTTTAGGGAGTATTGGCTACCTTGTA
Source organism: uncultured Bacteroidales bacterium (assembly GCA_903913645.1). Classification (GTDB taxonomy): domain Bacteria; phylum Bacteroidota; class Bacteroidia; order Bacteroidales; family UBA4417; genus UBA4417. The sequence goes on from CAIWMA010000543.1 coordinate 2,598, forward strand.
GAAGAAAATATTTTTTATGTCCATCATATCAATAATGTTATATATTTGATCCTTGGTTTTATTATTCTCATTTTAAATTCTTTTTCCATGGACTTTACTTTCACCGAAGAACAGCTGATGATCCGTGATGCAGCCCGCGATTTCGCTCAACGGGAATTGATAACTGATGTAATTGAACGTGACTCATGGGCCATTTATCCTACCAAACATGTACAACGTATGGCCGAACTTGGATTCCTGGGAATGCTGGTGGATACTAAATATGATGGCGGAGGAATGGATACTGTTTCGTATGTTCTGGCGATTGAGGAAATTTCGAAAGTCGATTCTTCATCCAGTGTTATCATGAGTGTTAATAACTCTTTGGTGTGCTATGGATTGGAAGCATTTGGAACAGAAGAACAAAAAGAGAAATACCTGAAACCCCTTGCCCGTGGGGGAAAAATCGGGGCATTCCTGCTTTCAGAACCCAATGCAGGATCTGATGCCACTTCGCAGCAGACAACAGCGTTGGATATGGGCGATTATTATTTGGTAAACGGAACCAAAAACTGGATTACCAACGGTAATTCTGCAGGAACGTATTTGCTGATTGCACAAACCCATCCTGAGAAAATGCACAAAGGTATCAATTGTCTTATTGTGGATCGGAATGCTCCTGGAATCAGTGTTGGACCTCACGAAGATAAAATGGGAATGCGCAGCAGCGATACACATTCTGTGATGTTTACCGATGTTAAAGTACCGAAGGAAAACCGCATTGGTGCCGATGGTTTCGGATTTACTTTTGCCATGAAAACCCTTGAAGGTGGCCGCATCGGAATTGCTGCTCAGGCGCTGGGAATTGCAAGTGGCGCATTCGAACGTGCCTTGCAATATTCGAAGGAACGCAAAACATTTGGTACCTATATTTCAACGCACCAGGCCATTGCCTTTAAACTGGCTGATATGGCTGTGAAAATTGAAAATGCCCGAAATCTCTGTCTCAAAGCTGCCTGGCTTAAAGACCAGGGACAACCTTATGGATATGCCAGTTCAGTAGCAAAATACTATGCAGCCGAAATTGCCATGGAAGTTACTACCCAGGCTGTGCAAATCCATGGAGGATATGGTTATGTTAAAGAATATCATGTTGAACGGCTAATGCGTGATGCTAAGCTTACCCAGATTTATGAAGGAACTTCTGAGATACAGCAAATGATTATCTCGAGGGAAATCCTGAAATAAGGGATTAGGATTTGGGGATTGGGGAATAGGGAAAGAATTCTGGAACTAATCCAACATTAGTGCATTTTCGTTTTCAAATGACGGTATGCTTTATTAAAAACAGGTGTTTCAATATTCAGTTCCTTTCCAGTCCGCACAATATATCCTGTCAGAGTTTCAACTTCTGTGTTTGGTTTCATGTTCTTATAATCCCTGTGCATGGACGAAGTGGAATCATACGGCAGCAACTTATTATAGTTTACTATATAGGCTGTAATATCCGGATTAAATGAAATTCCTTTAGCAAAAGCAATCAATTTTACTTCTTCGATCAACTGGATTAGAGTTACTTCATTTTCTTCAATCAGCTTTCCTATGCTGCAATTAAAGTAAGAGGTTGCTGTTGCAATGGATGAAATAAAAATAAACTTTTCCCACACTGTGGTTGAAATTGAATCGGATAAGGTTGCTTCGATTCCTGCCTCAATCATGATCTTTTCAAGCCATAAAAGCCTATGATTATTGAAAGTGCCGGGTCCAAAGAACAGTTTTTGGTTAATCCCGGTGTTTTCAATTATACC
>CAIWMA010000544.1 GCA_903913645.1 uncultured Bacteroidales bacterium
GTTTTTGCATTGAATTCTCAGATGAATAGCGATATACCCAGGCATTCGATTCGTATTGCGTATTAAAGAGGTTGCTGATCATCAGGGAGAAACCGATCTCTTTGCAGAAATGAGGATTCATCTTGTAATTTATTAGCAGGTTATTCACAAAATATGGATCGAGCTGGCGATCGCTGTTCTCCGTGTTATCAATGTATTGCCTGCTGATAAATTTACTTATAAGGTTTAGGTTAAACCCTTTAAAAATCATATAATTTATTGAACTGTTTGCTGTTACTGATGGTGAAAAAGATAAATCTGTATTGGAATGATTCACTGCTGTCTGGCCCCATGTGTCCCAATCATCAATATATTCAGTAAACGATTTGATTTTGTTTCGACTCAGAGTTACGGATGGTTCCCACTTCAGGTTGGAAGCGAGCAATGCCTTTGCCGATAATTCTATTCCTGCACGGTAGCTGGAAAGTACATTTACCATGATCGGCGCTCCTACGTCGTTGATCGCCCCGGTTAATACAAGTTGTTCGTGATAAAACATATAATAGGCGTTGGCAGTGAAGGAAATATGGTTTGTACCTAGCGAATACCCGGCTTCTGCATCATAAAGCCTTTCGGGTTGAGGAATGGGTTTTGTGGGATCGGCATCTACAAAATTGTCGCGATTAGGTTCACGATTTGCAACTGATAATGAAGTATATATAGTTTGTTTTGTTGATAGTTGGTAGGAAACACCCGCTTTCGGATTGAAAAAATTATAGGTATGGTTTTGCGAAATGTTGCGTTGGCCGTCATCTATTCCATCAATGGAATAATAAATTCTGCGATATTGAAGGTCAACCCAGGTGTTTAGATTAGGCGTGAGGGCATATTCTGTTTTAGCGAAAACATTAAAATCGTTTTTCAATGCTTTGCTACGGTACCATTCGTGGTTGATTTCGCTGTTTCCGGTAAATTGCGACCAGATTACCCGCCCGTAATGATTTCCGGAATATGTATTCCATGATCCTCCTATAGAAGATTGAAGTCGATCAATATGATAATTCAGGGCCCATGTAAGACCGGTGAAGGTATTGGCCAGATGCTTTTGCCTGATCAGGTCACTTGTACTGATTGTGCTGTCGGGAGTCATGATTGTATCCGTACCAATAACATAAAAAGGCGAATTCGTTCTCATCGGATCAATTCCATAATCTGCGAGCTTGTCGCTTTCGCGGTATTCTTCATAGTAGCCAGCTCCAACAGTATGATGGATTGTAGCATTTAAAAACAGTTTTTTCGTGAATTCATGTGAATAAATTGCCTGGTAATGTGTTTGTGCATAATTATCCGTTTCGTTGCCGTAATAATGCTGAATGCCTTTGTTATCATAATAGGATCCCATTCCATTATACGTTCGGTTGGTATCGAGAACATTGGATGGAATTCCATCCCATGCCTGGTATGTTTTTTCTTTTCCGGAAAAGATATTAAAGCGCAGAAGGTCTTTTTTTGAAGTAAAAGCGCCTGAAATATAATAGGAAGTAAGGTCTGAAGAAGAGCGGTCGATATACCCGTCGGACGATAATTTCGAAATGCGGGCATCCAAGCTGAAATGCTTGTCGAAGATACCTGTTCCGAATGAAATGCTGTTTTTCAATGTGTTATATGTTCCATAAGCACTATTCAGTTCTGCATATGGTTCTGTATTTAGTTGAGATGTCTGAAGATTTATACTTGCTCCGAAGGCTGAAGCGCCATTGGTGGATGTTCCCACACCGCGTTGTATTTGTATATTGTCGGTTGAAGTTGCGATGTCGGGTAAATCGACCCAAAAAACATTATGTGACTCAGGGTCGTTGAGAGGCATTCCGTTAATTGTTACATTTATGCGGGTCATATCTGTTCCGCGTATCCTTAAGGCTGTGTATCCAATTCCATTTCCTGCATCGGAAGTTGTAACTGCCGAAACGCTGTTGCCCAGCAAAACAGGTAAATCCTGGCCAAAGTTCATAGATGAAATTTCTTTCTTGTCAATATTCTGGTGTGCAACCGGCGTATTGCTGCCAGCCCGTGTTGCAAATACTATAACTCCGTCTTCCATAATGGCAGAGGGTGACAGTGCCAGCACAAGGTCTGTGCTTTTATTTAAATCAATTGAAGTAGTATCATTTTGAAACCCGACATAACTGACCACCAAAGTGTATAAATCCGGTTTAAGATTCCTGAAGCTGAAATTCCCGTTTTTGTCGCTGGCTGTTGCATTAAAAGAATTAAGCAACCTGATGTGTGCTCCGGGAAGAGATTCCTGTGTGGTACGGTCAGAAACTTTCCCCGACAGGTTAATTTGCGCCAGTCCCAGGAATGGCAGCAACACCAGCAAGGCTGGGACAATAATTTTTCTCATTACATTTTTCATTCTAAAAGTTAAACTTCAAATGGCGAACAGGGAAAATCCATTCATTTAAAGTTTTCCATCCCTTCGCCGGCATTACCCGTATCAGGTTCAATGGGTTTGATCTCAGCCCGTTTTGTTAAGGCACCCCTATTCAATAAATCAGTGTAAAAGTAATGCATTTTTAAGAAATAGTGACAGAAAGAATTTTTAGCTGTAGATTTCGGATGGGGATGCCGAATTTCAAATTTGTGAGTAATTACTTTTATCTCGATGAATCATGGAAATTATTAAATTTGTTCACAAATCCTGAATCAATGAAAATCTGCATTATCAATGGACCAAACCTTAACCTTCTTGGAAAGCGTGAACCTGGCGTTTACGGTAGCGAATCATTTGAATCCTATTTAAAAGTCCTGAAGAAAAAATATCCGAATATCGATTTTGTTTATTTTCAATCGAATATCGAGGGAGAGATTATTGATAAATTGCACGAAACCGGTTTTTCATACGATGGTATAATTATGAATGCCGGAGGATACACACATACCTCGGTGGCTTTAGGTGATGCAGTAAAAGCCATCAAAACGCCTGTTGTTGAAGTTCACATTTCAAATGTTCATGCCCGGGAAGAATTCAGGAGCATTTCGATGATTTCGGCAGGAATGAAAGGCGTAATAACCGGTTTTGGGATGGATTCGTACCGGTTGGGAGTGGAGAGTTTTTTGAAATAAAGCACCTGGAAAACCCGGAAAAAGTAACTTTTTAATGAAGAATTGCTATTCCGCAAAATCCTTTGGATTTAACTGCGAGAAAAGCCTTATCTTGTTGATATAAAATTCTTTAACAAGGTTCCCTTTGTAAATGCCATGCGCCATGCTCTGGGTAATTTTATTGCGTTTTTGCCTGATATAAAAGAAATGGCGGTAAAAATAGAAATGTGCACGCATAACCGCAGAGAAATCAGCGAAACCTCCGTCGATCAGGAATTTAAGCGCCGCAATGCCATCAAGCGGAAAGCGTACAGCGAACACTGGTAATAGAAGGTGGGAGGGAAGGTTTTTATATAAAAGTGAAAGGTTGTTGCGGAAATTGAGATAGGTTTTGTGTGATGATTTTTTAGGCAAAGTGCCGCCGCCAACGTGGTAAACTACCGAATCGGGGCAGTACATAATCTTATACCCGCCGTTTTTAAGCCTCCAGCAAAAATCAATTTCTTCCATATGAGCAAAGAAATCCTCATCGAAACCGCCAAATTGTTTGTACAGCTCAGCCTTTACAAACATGCAAGCTCCTGTTGCCCAGAATATTTCAACAGCATCATTGTATTGGCCGTTGTCAGTTTCTATATGCTGAAAAATTCGTCCCCGGCAAAACGGGTA
>CAIWMA010000545.1 GCA_903913645.1 uncultured Bacteroidales bacterium
GACAGGCAGATGTTTACTTCCGCTGTTACTGCAGCAGCCGTTGATGCAGGACGCCAGGTAAGGATTATCCAGCATCTTTCACAACCGCATGATCATCCGGTTAATATTTTTCACCAGGAAGGCGAATATTTGAAGGGATTGGTTTTGCTCGTAGATTAGGTTGATGCTTGAAATGGGGATATCCGGGATTTATTAGACCCAAATCCCAAGGACCAAGATCCAGGGGAGAATAAAAAAAGAAATCAAGGCAATAGTATTTAAGACTTGGAATTTGAAGCTTGGGATTTTCTCTGGAAATTCACAATTTTATTATTTCCCAATTCACCATTTTCTATTAACTCAATACCAGTCCCTACCACGATTCTTTACTATTCTTAAGCTGATCAATAACCCGCCGGAGTTTTTTAGTTGGCCGTCCGGCTCCGCGGTCGCGGTATTCGCTGTTGGTATCATTAATCATTTGTACACGATCATATTCAGCCTGTAGGGTAAGATCTTCCATGAAATCGGGCACAAGTTTGGCGTTTACCCGGCTTTTAGGGAATTGCTTTACACGCACCGTCTTAAAAAGCGGATTCAGGCTCACAATAATAATATCGCCCTCTTTAATTTCTTTCGAAGCTTTAACATTACTGCCGTCCATCTTCACTTTCCCGGCTTTGCATGCATCGGTAGCCAGGCTGCGCGACTTAAAAAGTCGTACTTCCCAAAGCCATTTATCGATTCGAAGCGATTCGGTTGCCATTTATGCTAAAGAGAATTGGTTGTATTGGAGAGAGGGAGCATGAGACCAGGAGAGGGGTGACAAGGAGAAGGAAGCCGACTTCTGACTTCCGACTTCCAGCTTTTTCTACTTTTTCCTGAAATACACCTCCATCGGCACACCAGTAAAGTTGAATTGCTCACGGATGCGATTTTCGGCAAATCGCTTGTATGGATCTTTAACGTATTGTGGAAGGTTACAGAAGATTACAAAAGTAGGATAAGGAGTTTTAATCTGGGTAATGTACTTCACCTTAACTTCTTTTCCCTTAATAAAAGGAGGAGGAGTGCCGTCGAAGATTGGCAAAAGAACATCGTTCAGTTTACGCGTAGGAATATGTTTTCTCCGGTTTTCGTAAACAGCTGTAGCTTCTTCCAGTGCTTTGTGAATGCGTTGCTTGTTGAGTACCGAAGTAAAAACAATAGGCACATCGGTAAAAGGGGCAATGTTTTTACGGATCGCTTCTTCGTAATGTTTATGAGTATTCGTGTCTTTTTCGACCAGATCCCATTTGTTCACAATGATAACAATTCCTTTGTGGTTGTTCTGTGCCAGCCTGAAAATATTCATATCCTGCGATTCCCAGCCCTGAGTGGCATCGATCATAATAAAAACCACTTCGCTGCTTTCGATGGAACGTATGGAACGCATCACGGAATAGAACTCTATATTTTCGAATACTTTCGATTTCTTCCGCAAACCGGCGGTATCAACCAACAGGAAATCGAATCCGAATGAATTGTAACGGGTATAAATGCTGTCGCGGGTTGTTCCTGCAACGGGAGTAACTATGTTTCGTTCAACTCCCAGCAATGCATTTACAAAGGATGATTTGCCAACATTTGGTCTGCCGACAACGGTAAACTTCGGTAAGTCAGGGAGCGTTTCGGGCGTTGCTTTATCAAATTCTTTGACAACTGCATCCAGCAGATCGCCGGTTCCACCGCCATTGGAGGATGAAATTCCGAATATATCTTTGAATCCAAGACTGTAAAAATCCGAAACTTCGTGGAATTTATCAGGGCTGTCGATTTTATTAACAGCCAGGAATGCTTTTTTAGGCGAGCGGCGAATCATGTTTGCCACATCTTTGTCCAGCGGGGTGAGCCCTTCGCGGGCATCTACCATTAAAAGGATAACATCAGCTTCTTCAATTGCAAGTTGTACTTGTTCAATTATTGCATTCTCGAAAACATCATCACCTCCGATAACAACACCACCGGTGTCGATAATCGAAAATTCAATTCCATTCCAGTCGCTGTGGCCGTAATGGCGATCGCGAGTAACTCCACTTGTAGGATCAACGATTGCATCAAGCGAACCGGTCATGCGGTTAAAAAAAGTACTTTTCCCAACATTTGGGCGGCCAACAATAGCCAGAATATTTGCCATGAGTAATTTTTGCTTTGCTCGGTTTGGACTGGATATTAAAGTATTTCAGGTAATTACAATCTGAAGTACTCCATGTGCAAACTGAATTTCTAATTTTCGGCAAAGGTAGCCTAAATTCTGAATTTTTTCATAATTGTTTCTGATATAATAGGATAGGGACTTAAGTGAAGTTTTTAGATCGCTTTTTTTTTAATTAAAAATGATGGCGCTAACAGTTTGAATTGAACAATAAACCTTTGTAAGGATTTTTTAGAGATATTTTGAACCTGTAATAAACAATTTGTCAAAATTAATTGTTAATGAAACCTGTTAATCTGCGTTTTTCTCCTGCGCTTTTCTACTAGTTGGCTTACAGCTATTTTCAGCCACTAACAGATTTAACTCTTTTTCGCTACTTGTCTTTTTATCAGTGAAAACAACCTAAAACCATTGTTATGAATCCAAAAACAGCCAATATATCAATCACTGTAAGCGCCATAATTAACTCTAATGTTCAAATGGCCTGGGAATACTGGACTGACCCTAAACATATTATCCGCTGGAACAATGCTTCGCCTGACTGGCATACGCCACGAGCTGAAAATGATCTCCGCATTGGCGGGAAATTCCTTTCTCGGATGGAAGCCCGGGATGGAAGTATGGGTTTCGATTTTTCGGGGAAATACACGAAAGTTGTACAGCAAAAACTGATTGAGTTGATTCTTGACGACAACAGGAAAGTTCAGGTGCGTTTTGAAGCGAATGGAAATAAAACAACAGTAACCGAAGTATTTGAAGCCGAACACGAGAATAGTATTGAATTGCAGCAAACAGGCTGGCAGGCCATCCTGGATAACTTCAAAAAATATGTTGAGGGAACAGAAAAGAAGAAATAATATTGCCCTGATGCTAAGACCTGACATTAAATTTTAACCAGTTAAAAATCGAAATTATGAAAATTTTAAAACGAATCGGGTTAGCTATAGTAATACTAATCGCCCTGCCTTTTATCATAGCCTTTTTTATACCCCGAACATACACAGTAAGTGTTTCCGAAACGATCAACCAGCCAAAGCAGGTGGTTTTTGATTATGTACGCATACTGGATAACCAAAAGCAGTATAGCATTTGGGTAATGGCAGACCCAAACCTGAATCCTGTTATAACTGGAACCGATGGTACAGTGGGCGCCATCCAGAAATGGAACAGCAAAATGGATGAAGTAGGAGAAGGTGAACAGGAAATAATCGCTTTAACACCAGATAGAATGGATCTGGAAATCCGTTTCAAGCGTCCTTTTGAAAGCACTTCCAAAGGCGCTGATATTGTTAAATCCATTTCAGAAAATCAGACCCTTTTAACTGTTGAGTTTTACAGCAAGGAATCTTATCCAATGAATCTGCCTTCATATATTTTTGGTCGAAAAATGGTTAAAAGAGACCAGATAATAAACCTGAAAAATATCAAGCGGATTCTTGAACAGCCGCAATTAAAATAGGTCGTTGAACCCATATTTTATAACCAATTAAATCTAAGTACAATGGCAAAAGTAAGCACATATCTCAATTTCCCGAATAAAACCGAGGCAGCGTTTAATTTTTACCAATCAGTTTTCGGTGGTGAATTTATAGGAGGTATATCGCGTTTCAGTGATATTCCACCTTCGGATGGAATGCCCCCCATAGCGGAAGCAGATAAAAACCTGGTAATGCATATTGTATTACCCATACTTGGCGGTCACCATTTAATGGGAACCGATGCTCCGGAATCAATGGGTTTCAGCGTAAATTTCGGAAACAATGTGTACCTTAATCTCGAACCCGACACAAGGGCGGAAACCAAACAACTTTTTGATGCGCTTTCGGCTGATGGAACTGTTGAACAGGAGCTCCAGGATATGTTCTGGGGCGATTACTATGGAAGTTGTAAGGATAAATTCGGCGTGCAGTGGATGTTTAATTGTGCGGAGAAAAAGTAATTTTAGAAATCCATTTAAGTTAAAACTATGAATGATACTATTTATCCTTGCCTCTGGTTCGATGGAAATGCAAAGCAAGCAGCAGAATTCTATTGTTCTGTTTTTGAAAACTCAAAAATAGTTGATGATTCACAGATGGTGGTCACATTTGAGTTAAAGGGAAAATTGATCATGGGTTTAAACGGTGGTCCGATGTTTAAACCCAATCCATCTGTTTCACTTTTTGTCTATTGTAAGTCGCTTTCTGAAACCAACTCGGTATGGGATAAACTTATTGAAGGTGGAATTGAAATGATGACAATTGGGAAATATCCCTGGAGCGAAAGATACGGATGGCTTCAGGACAAGTTTGGATTTACCTGGCAGATTTCAATTGCGGATGCTGAAAATAAGAAATCTAAAATAGTGCCATCATTGTTATTTACCGGCGATCAGTTTGGCAGAGCCGAAGAAGCTATTAATTTTTATAGTTCTATATTCGAAAATTCGGCTACAGATTTGCTGTTGCATTATGAAAAAAATGATCCGTATGAAGGCAAGGTGTTATATTCGGAATTCAATTTGAACCAATACGGCATGATTGCGATGGATGGACCCGGTGTTCACGATTTTATATTTAATGAAGCCTTTTCTTTTGTGGTTACCTGTAATAACCAGGACGAAATTGATTATTACTGGAGCAAACTCACTCAAGACGGATATGAATCACAATGTGGCTGGCTCAAAGACAAATTTGGCGTTTCATGGCAAATTGTGCCCCAAATTCTGTCTGAACTTATGAGTGATCCCTCAAGATCAGCAAGGGTTGTAAACGCATTCATGCAAATGAAGAAATTTGATATTGCAACGCTGCTTAATGCCTGATTAAATATCAGTACTTTCACAGAAAAAACAAACAGTGACTTTATCGGAAATATCAAAGCTGCGCTTACAAAGTCAAAAAATTGAGGCGACAACTTTCACAAATGCTAAAGAGGTCGTTACTTGGATGGGTGCTATGCAGGCACAGGATTATTCAATGTGTAAATGGGCGATAGGGCAGCGAATGTCTGACGCAACCGAACAAGTAATAGAAACGGCACTAAACGATGGTTTGATAATAAGGACTCACTTATTACGACCAACCTGGCATATTGTAAGTGCCAATGATATATACTGGATGCTTGAGTTAACTGCTCCCAGGATTAAATCTTCAACGAAATCAAGGGATAAGGAACTCGGGCTTACGCCGGAAGTCATTAATAAGTCTTTCGGGTTACTCGAAAATCAACTTTCGAATGACATCAATCTCAGCCGCGACCAGATTGCGGTAATATTGAATGATGTAAATATAAAAACTGACGAAAACAGGCTTTCACATATACTGATGAATGCTGAATTGCACGGATTGATATGCAGTGGCCGAAGAACCAATGGTAAACTTACTTATGGATTACTTTCAGAGAGAGTTCCTGTCCGGAATTCTCTGACAAAGGATGAGTCTCTGGCTGAACTGGCGAAACGGTATTTTGTCAGCCATGGACCGGCTACTTTACAGGATTTTACATGGTGGTCAGGATTGTCAGTAACAGATGCGACAAAAGCTTTAAATTTTGTTTCTTCTGGTTTGGTTTCAGAAACAATTGGCTCAATGAAATACTGGCTTAAGGACGATTACTCAACCTCAAGTAGAGAGACAAATTCTGTCCATTTATTGCCTGCTTTTGACGAATTTCTGATAAGTTACCGGGACCGAAGTGCAGCCCTTGAATTGGTGCATAATAGGAAAGCTATATCCAATAATGGAATTTTCTATCCAATAATCGTAGTTAATGGCCAGGTTGCCGGCATCTGGAAAAGAACAACCCGGAAAGATAGAGTGAAAATTGAAAACATTTTTTTTGCCGCTATCAACAGGAAAGCTAATATTCTGATTGAAAAAGAGATTGAAATTTTTCAGCAATTTTTAAACAGGCACGCAAAATAGCGTATGCCGGAATGCATTCCCATTCCAATGATTATTCCATGCCCTTATAGTCTCAGGTCTATATTGACGTTTTACTACCCATCCTGGTGTAGCTTTTTCTTGATCTTAGAGTATTATCATTTGCATTACAGAATCTTGTTTCCCTTAAAAGCAACTGACAAATTCGCCAGTTCTCCTGTTTGAGAGATTCCTGGCCGGGGAAATCATGTAAACAATAGCTGGAATCGTGTAAAGTTCTTATGGTTAGGGGTTGTAATTTTGCCCTAAATAGTAGAACTCATTCACAGCAACGGGATTACACTTATTGTGTCGGAACCTACAACTAAGATTACGATTTATTCACATTAAATTTGATAAACCAATGAAAAAATTAATTTTCGCATTTGTAATTCCAGTCATGATGCTTGGAGCCGGATGCACTCAGCAAAAAGAAGAAATAGCCAGGTTGCAGGCAACCAAAGATAGCCTGTTAACGGTCAGTAAGGCTAAAGATTCAATGGTTGCTGACTTCGTTAATTCCTTTAACGATATTCAATCGAACCTGGATTCAATCAAAATGAAAGAAAAAATAATCAGCAATGTCGCTGGCGGAAACTCCGAAATCAGGTCCCGGTCAAAAGACCAGATTAACAGTGACATTAACCAGATTTATAAATTGCAATTGAACAACCGTGCTATGATAGCATCGCTCCGCTCGAAGCTGAAAAAATCCGGTGTTCATACTGCTGAACTGGAACAAATGATTGAAAGCCTTAACAAGCAAATTGAGGAAAAAGATGTTCAGATTGCACAGCTAAAGGACGATCTTGCAAAAGTAAATGTACAGGTTACTGATCTTACTACCAAAGTGGGTAATCTGAATGCCAATGTGGATAACCTCAATACAATTAATTCGCAGAAACAAAAGGTTATTGAAGATAAAACTGCCGAAATCAATACAGCTTATTATGTAATCGGGACCAGCAGCTATTTGAAAGAAAAGAAGATTGTAACCAAAGAAGGTGGCTTTATCGGCCTTGGAAGGAAAAAGGGGATTACACCTGAAATCGATAAAAGTTCGTTGACAAAAGTTGACATAACCCAATTAAGTGCCATACCAATTATGAAGAGTAAAGTCACGCTTCTGACAACACACCCTAAAAATTCATATCGTCTTACCGGAAAACATTTGTCGGATAGCTTGGTAATAACGAATCAAAAGGAATTCTGGAGTTTATCGAAAGTACTTGTACTAAACGTCAAATAAAAGTTAGTGGCAAATGGGGAAAATCCGGTTCAAAAGGCCGGATTTTTTTATACCTGGAAATCTGGTTTGATCAGTTGGTTGTTAAAAGGCTGGTGTTCGCAGGGGAAAAGATAAATTTAAACTAAAACTTTTATTAGCTATTCGTCACGAATTATTCGGATAAGAATAGTGATAAAAGCCAAAACCAGGATAATGTGTGTAAAAGGGCCGGTGTATAAAAAGATAATACATATCATCCAGATGAGAGTCAGAATGATTGCGATAATATAGTATTTGTTGGGCATTCTGTATTTGATTAAACAATCTGCTTGTCGAACAAAGATATCATAGATTTAAAGTTAAAGCTTACAACAAAGCGGTTATATATTACAGGATTTACCTGGAATTTCAACAGAATTGATCTGGTAGCAACGGTGATCAGTTTAGTATTGTGATCGTTCTGGAAATGATTCAGCCGCGTTCGAAAAAGCAGGAACATAGTATAGTTCCTTCATTCTGACAAATAAAACAGGGAGTATAAAATACTAAAGTTAGACAGGAAGATATACAGTGAAAGTGGCTCCAATGCCGGGTTTCCCTTCAGCAATAATAAAGCCGTTATGGTTTTCTGCAATTTTTTTGCAGATAGAAAGGCCTATCCCGGTGCCTACATATTCCGTGTTATTATGAAGCCGGTGAAAGAGAATGAAAATCTTTTCTGCATACTGCTGATCAAATCCCATTCCATTATCCGAAATTATGATTTTGAGATACTTTTTGCGTTTATCAGTTATAAAATCTGGATTATCGCGGGCAGCCAGCTTTTCGCAGTCAATTTTAATTAGCGGAGGAGTTCCCGGATTGCTGTATTTTAGAGCATTCCCTAGCAGGTTGGCAAACAATTGCTGGATTTGAAATGCTATCACATTTGCCACCGGCAATTGAGCTGCCTGAATAACTGCATTTTTCTCTTCTATCTCATAAGCCAGCTCCTGTTGTGCGCTTTCAAGCAGTTTGTTAAGATCAGTTTTTTCGAAAATCTTTTCAGCTTTGTTGGTGCGCGAAAATAGCAGTAAATCATCTATGAGGATTCTCATTTTATGCGCGGAAGATTCAATTTTCGATAAATATTCTTTGCCCTGGACCGATAGATTTGCTTTATCTTTTTCGATAACGCGCGAAATGAAAGTCTGGATTTTTCGAAGCGGTTCCTGCAGGTCGTGACTCGCAACACGGTTAAATGACTCTAATTCCTTTATGCTTTGTTCCAGTTCAAGATTTCGTTCTTCTAAGGCTACATTGCTCAGGTGGTGATCGGTAATATCTTTCCCGATTCCAATATGCATTTTGCTTTTGTCGTCCGAAATAAATTTACCCATCGACATAAAATAACGCAATTCGCCATCTGCTCGTATTACCCGGTAAAAGTGAGGAAGTGTTTTCCCAAGTAACTTAGTATTATCTTCAGCTTCTTTCACAATTGCCTTATCTTCAGGATGAACGAATTTTAAAAATGTCTCAATTGACGGTTTGAACGATTGAGGCTCACAGCCTAATAATCTGTATAAGTTATCGGAATAAGTCAGTTCGCCGGTTGCCAGGTTCCATTGTGTAGTGTAAAAATCCCCGATTATCTCTGCATGTTTTATGGATTCGTTGGTAATCATCAGTTGTGTATTTGACTTTTTCAATACACTCACATCGGTATTAATTTTAATGAATGATAAAATGAATACCAGTAAAGA
>CAIWMA010000546.1 GCA_903913645.1 uncultured Bacteroidales bacterium
AATGTTTTTGGCAAAATGTTAACCAATTTTTAACCAAACATTTTGCCTAATGACAACTCTACACTTCAAAATTGTATTGCGCAAAGACTATTTAAAAAAGTCAGGCAGATATCCTGTTTGTTTGCGTATAACTTCCGGAAGAATCCCGAAACTATTTCCTTTAACAATTGATTGCCTGGATACTGATTTTGACCCGGTGAAACAAATTATTAAAAGAACAGATCCCGACAATTTCCGGAAAAACGCCCTGATCCTGAAGGCTAAAACAAAAGCCGGGGATATCGCTTTTAATTATATCCTGAATGATAAAAATTTGCCCCTGGATGAATTTACAAGGGCATACACGAATGATAACTATGGATCGGTATCTTTTTACGAATATATTGAATACCTCATTGTAAAACGGGATAGTGAGCTTTCAGCCGATACTTTGGACCATTACAGGAAACAACTATCCAAACTTAAACGATTCCGGCCAGCTCTTACCTTCAGCGAAGTAAACGAAACCTTTATCCTGGATTATAAAGATTACATGATCCGGAACCTTAAAAATACTCCTATCACCTGGAACAAAGGATTAGAATTTATAAAACGTATCTGTAACCAGGCATACAAAGAAGGAAAATTAAAGGAACATCCATTCAAAAACCTCGTAATAAACCGGCTTAAAGGAAATTTAGGACACTTAACGGTTAATGAACTGATAAGCCTGGATAAAATATACCAGGATAAAACACTGGCTGCAAATCTTCAGAATGTGTTAAGGTATTTTCTGTTTGCCTGCTATACGGCAATGAGATACAGGGATGTTTATGATCTCAGGTTTATTAACCTGAAATACCAGGCTGAAACAGCGTTTTTAGAATTTGTTCAACACAAAACAAATAAGCATACCATTACTCCGTTGATCGACCAGGCTAAAGAGCTGATCCCTCCCCAGGAGTTTGAACAACAACGAATGTTTAAAGTAAAAACCAACCAGGATACAAACCGGAAATTAAAGGATATCATGGATACGGCTAAAATAAGTAAACGTATTACCTTCCATTCAGCCCGGCACACCTGTTCAAACGCTTTGTATATGCTAGGTATTGATTCAGATATTCGATGTCAGATTATAGGAGACACAAAAGAAGTTGTTATGAAGCATTATACTGATGAAGATATGAGTGTAACGCTAAAAGCCCTGGATAAATACAGTGAGGCAATGAAGGTAAAAAAAGAGGATCAGGCCGGTATCAGGTTTTCATCCCAGTAGTAGAGTTTACGGGCTGAACAATCAAAGCCATTAGGCCACACCAAACCGCCAACTTCATCAATAGCAACATTCATAAAGTATGCTTTATTAAGCAATGTAGCAATAATCTTATTTGCTTTATTGGTATGCAGGTATTCTGTAAAGTCAATGCTCCGCTTTTCGCCGGTATCAAACAAGCAAGTAACGGTATACGGACTAACATCCAGTATTTGCACTATATGAGTGAATTTAGCCATGTTATACTTTAAATTGCTTGCTTGCTTTTAAAATCAGTTCCTGGTTATCGGTTATGAATTTACGGGCAATCTTCATTTTGGCTTCAGGTAATTTTCCAGTTAGTAATTTGCCATCGAATGTAAACAATGCTTCATGTTTCTGATAGAATGCATGAATGTGATCCGG
>CAIWMA010000547.1 GCA_903913645.1 uncultured Bacteroidales bacterium
ATGATGGCCCGTTTATAACCAAACTATCCGTTTCCATGGCGAATCCGGATTTGGTTTTTGCCGTTGGAAACGCCGGTTTATATCGTTCAACAGATTTTGGTGAAAATTTTAGCCTGTATCCTGTTTACACGAATTGGGCGAGAAACTCCATAGTATCTAGCTCTCACCATGTTGAAGTTTCACGGGCTAATGGAAATATTGTATGGGCCGGTGGCGGTATGGCAACAAGTTCAGGTTTGCAGATGCAGGTATCAACCGATAATGGGTTAAACTTTAACGCGCTCGAAGATTATTCACTCGTAAACATGAAAGCTCATATAAGCGGGCTCGCAACCCATCCAACCGAAGACTCAACAGCTTATGTTTTGTTCTCGCTGAAAGGTGCGCCAAAAGTGCTTCGCACCAGAGATTTAGGGGTAAGCTGGGAAGATATATCAGGCTTTGGAACCAATAAAACAAGCTCGAACGGTTTTCCCGATGTTATCGTAAATTGTTTGCTGGTAATGCCTTATGACCCAAATATCATTTGGGTTGGTACTGAAATCGGTTTATTTGAGTCCACCGATAATGGCGAAAACTGGCATGTGGCAAATAATGGTTTACCTCCTTTAGCGGTTTACCAGATGAAAATAAGTGGCGATCAGGTTGTTATGGCATCACATGGGAGAGGCATCTGGTCAGTGACAATTCCGGAATTAAATAATACTCCTTTTGTTATAAAATTTGCTCAGCTAAATGCGACGCATCTTTCCTTAAGTGCTAATCTGAAAGTAGTTTACGATTCTGTTGAGATTTACCTGGACAACACTTTGTATTCAACGGAAACGGATACGTATATTGGTGAAAATATTTTTCCTTTATCCACAAAATTAGCAGGCAACCATGTTGCGTATATAGTCGGATATATTGATGGTGTGGCCTTCCGGTCAAATATAGTTTATATTACTTCAATCTTTGCCAAACTTGATCCTGTAAGCGAAATAAGTCAAACAGGACTGTATCCCAACCCGGCAGGTAGCTTTTTTATGTTCGACCTGGATGAGAAATACAATAAATATAAAATTGAACTCTTTTCTTTAAGCGGGCAGAAAGTATTATCTCTCGAAAATTCCAATGCCATCAACAACAAGGTAGATGTATCTTCATTAATGGAAGGTAACTATGTAGTTAACCTAAATTATGGAACTATTAAGGAGACTAAAAAGTTAATAATAAGCCGATAAAAATAAACAGGGGGCGAAATAAATTCGTCCCCTGCTTATTTTCATTGCTAAACTTCATAATTTAAGAAGTTGTATTTAAGCTAGAGCAGTGTTACTTACTATTCTGCAGCGAATTCACTAAATCCTTTACTGTTTTAACGGCTTCAGGAATTGCGGCTTCAACCTCAGGAGTCAATTCCATTCCCATATCCTGGAAATCTTTTATTGAAATGGCAACAAGATGAATTTTGGGCATATTTCCCAATAAAAAAGCAGCATCCAGCAGATCTTTAAGGCCTATTTCGTGAGCACTTAACTGTGACGGAAAATCCTTGGCATATTTAGGATACAAAACCCTTACATGCCCTGCCGGAAACTGGTCAAGTGCTGCATCAATAATAATAACGGTTTCATAGGATTGGATAAATCCAAGCAAATGAAATCCACCAGTTCCGCCATCCATTAGGTCGGCATTCGTATAGCCTTCTTTTTCCAAAGCGGATACAACATGTATACCCACACCTTCATCATTCAGTAATATATTTCCGATCCCGAGAACCAGGATTTCTTTTTGTAATTCAATCAAAATTCTGCAGTTAAAATTTTCTATTAAAAGTATAAATTCGTGTTGATTTAAAAACAAGGATCAACGGTTTTTGATTTTAGATGTACTACTTATTCAGTTTTACTTCTAAAATCTTAACTCATTAATCCTTGTCCAATATTCAGTTTATATAATGTATATTAATCTTTAGGGCAGTCTTCCGACTTGTTATCATGACGCTCAATTACATCTTCCTCAATGAATTTCCAGCCACCTATCATGGAGGAAGTTACACCGCGGCGTTCGATATAATCATGATAAAATACCAGGTAAATATGCACCATGGCAAACAGGATGAAACCCCACATCAGTATATGGTGCAATTGCCTTACATGCATATCGCCACCCATAAAAGGAACGATCCATGAAAATAGCTTTGGCAGAAATGCTGTGCTCATGGCAGCATACATTCCAAACCCGGTGAGGCATTGCAACAGGAAGATCAGGAAAGTAATGAAATAGATAAAACTGGCAAGTGAATTGTGCCCGATTGAATCTATCTCTTTATGCGAAACCTGTAAAACATCAACTTTGATTACATTAATAATTTCCTTCCATTGGCAACGTTTCAATGGAATAAAATTATACCAGCGCGAAAATTCATTTCCAACAAAACCCCAATATGTACGGAATACAAAGTTGAAGAAGAATACAAATGCGCTCACGAAGTGGATGAAGCGTACGGTACCGAACCAATAATTAAGGTAGGCTTCGGTACCTCTCATAAATGCAAGAGGGTTGCCAATCAGAAAACCTGTAACGCAAAGCACAGTCACGCATAGTGCATTGACCCAATGATAGACTCGAACAGGCATTTCCCAGACATGCACTTCACGCATGGGTATAGTCCGGCTTCTCATAATTAATAGGTTTTAACTTCGTGAATGCTGGTTCCGTTTTCATCATACACGTGCACGGCGCAGGCCAGGCAAGGGTCAAAAGAATGGATGGTACGCAATACTTCCAGCGGTACCTTAGGATCAGCAACCGGTGTTCCTATCAATGATTCTTCATATGCCGAACGTTTTCCTGCAGGATCACGGGGTGAAGCATTCCATGTTGTAGGCACTACTAATTGATAATTTTCAATCTTCTTGTCTTTTATTACTATGAAATGTGACAACGCGCCACGGGGAGCTTCAACCATACCAATGCCTTTTGCTTCCTTTGGCCAGGATTCTGGTTCCCATTTCTCATTGTTCATGGTGCGGGAGTCTCCGTTTTTAATGTTGGCCAGAAGTGACTGGTAAAATTCGAGTGCCCAGTCGCAGGTAAGTTTGGTTTCGAGTCCACGCGCTGCAGTACGGCCAAGCGTTGAGAATAATGCCGTTACAGGCACATCCAGCGCTTTCAGTGCACTATCAACAACTTCCTTGAATTCCGGTTTGCCCGAAGCATATCCGACAAGCATTCTTGATAATGGTCCTACTTCCATCGGGTATCCTTTCCACCTCGGGGTTTTTACCCAACTGTACTTTTGCGATACATCCAGGTGATCGTAAGGCGGTTTAGGTCCGGTATAATTAAACTTGGTCTCTCCATCCCATGGATGTAATCCAACTTTGTCGCCTTTTGAATAATCGTACCATGAATTATTTACATATTCCTGTATTTGTTCAGGATCATCAGCTTTAATTTCGTGGATTTTACTCAGGTCGCGGTTTAAAATAACACCTCGTGGAATTTTAAAGCTTTCCGGATTGTTGTACCCGTTGGTCGGGAAATCGCCGAACGACATATAATTTGTCAATCCACCTCCGATGGCACCCCAGTCGCTCTTATAGAAAGAAGCAATGGCAAGTAAATCGGGAATATAAACCTGGTCGACAAAAGTTTTTGCATCTTCGAAAAGTTTGCCCACCATGGCAAGTCTTTCAGCATTAACGGCATTGGCTTCATCGATGTTAATGGAACAAGGAACTCCGCCTACAAGATAATTCGGGTGAGGATTTTTACCTCCGAAAATAGTATGGACTTTTACAATTTCCTTTTGCCATTCCAGTGCTTCGAGGTAATGTGCCACTGCAAGAAGATTTACTTCAGGAGGCAGTTTGTACGCCGAATGTCCCCAGTAGCCGTTTGCAAAGATGCCCAACTGTCCGCTTTCAACAAAGTTTTTAAACTTTTTCTGAACATCAGTAAAATAGCCTACTGAGCTTTTTGGCCATGCCGAAATACTTTGCGCTAATGTTGAAGTGGCAGCCGGACTTGCTTTAAGTGCGGAAACAACATCAACCCAGTCGAGAGCATGTAGCACATAGAAATGTACCACGTGATCCTGGATATACAATGCGTTTGCCATCAGGTTGCGGATAAGTTCTGCATTTGGTGGTACAGAAATTCCAAGCGCATTTTCAACTGTTCTTACAGATGTCAGCGAATGTGTGGAGGTACAAACACCGCATACACGTCCTACAAAAGCCCATGCATCGCGCGGATCGCGGCCTTTCAGAATGGTTTCAATACCACGAACCATAGTTCCGGCGCTATAGGCATCGGTGATTACTCCGTTAGTAACTTCAATTTCAACCCGCAAATGACCTTCGATTCGGGTAATGGGATCTATAACGATTCTTTCAGCCATGACTATAATACTTTAGGTGTTTCTGTTTCGGAAGCTGTTTCGGGAGCATTGGTTATCTCCTTTTTTTTGCGGATGTTGGTGTAGATGGCATGTCCTGCGACGCCTACAGCGGTAGCAACTCCAAGTCCGACACCGATTTTGTCGGCAGTGGTTTCAATTCCAAATCCAGCAATACTTGGCAGGTGCTGGTAGAATGGACCGTTATCCCAGAATCCTTCTTCAGAACACCCGATACATGGGTGGCCTGATTGAATTGGATAACTTACTCCATCATTCCATTTGATTATTCCACATGAATTATAGGTAACAGGACCTTTACATCCCATTTTATAGAGACAATATCCGCGTTTTGCGCCTTCGTCGTCGAAAGACTCAACAAACAAACCGGCATCAAAATTAGCGCGGCGATAGCATGTATCGTGCACACGGCGTGAATAGAAGGCTTTAGGGCGACCCAAGGCATCAAGTTGAGGAATGCGGTCGAAAGTTAGTAAATGAACGACTACGCCTGCCATAACATCAGCTATAGGAGGGCATCCCTGAACATTAATCACAGGTTTGCCACTGATAATTTTATGCACAGGTCTAGCACCAGTAGGATTTGGGCTAGCAGCCTGAACACATCCTGCCGAAGCGCAGTTACCCCAGGCAACAACAGCTTTACAGTTTTTAACGGCTTCTTCCAGAATCTGTTTCGCACTTCTGCCGCCTATGCAGCAGTATGCTTCGTTTTCGGTCGGAATTGATCCTTCCACCATTACGATGTATTCGCCAGGGAATTTAGCCATTACGGCTTTGTACGCTTCTTCGGCCTGAACACCGGATGCTGCCATCAGGGTTTCCTGATAATCCAGCGAGATTTTACCAAGTACAATATCTGCTACAATAGGGTGCGAAGCCCGGATAAAAGATTCACTGCAGCATGTACATTCCTGGAAATGGAACCAAATAACCGGGAGCCGGGGTTTGGTTTCAAGTGCTTTTACGATCTGGCCGATACCGCTGGATTCTAATCCAAGGAAGGCTGCCATTGTTGCACAAAATTTAAGAAAATCTTTCCGGGATATCCCATCCCCCCTGACTTCCTCATAAAACGAGGGTTGCTTATTTTCCATAAAGCTGTAGGTTTTAGTTAGTTCAATCGAATGTAAATATATAGATATATTTAAACATTTTAACAACAATATAATAAATTATTGTAATTTATACTCGTTATAAATAAGAAAAATGATATATCAAATCTTAACCTGACTCTTTTTGATAACGCCCGTAATTGTTTATACTTTGAAGGTTATTCGGTACTTTTTATCCTCTTTATCCGATTAGTAAAAATGGAATAAATGATATTCTAAAGGATTGAAATAGTAGAAACTAAAAACTGATTTTAGCAGATACATTAAACGTCCTGCCCAACGACCAGAACCCGCTGAAAGTTTCAATATTATGGCCGGAGCCATCATCGCCACGGATTATAGTTTCTTTATTGAATAAATTCTGACAGCTTAACTGCAGTGAAACTGGAAATTGTTTCACAGCCATATCATATCCGGCGTATAAATCGAGCAAAGAGTAGGAGGGAATCCGATAAGGCTGAATCCTGTCATTGGGATTATTGCGGTTTGCAGGATCGAAATTAGCGTACAACCTTTCATAAAAAACCCAATCGGCCGAAAACCTGAACCCGTCCACAGTATGATATTCTGCTGAAAGACCCAATTGGGTTTGTGGTGCGTCACCTACATATAAACCTTTGGTGTAAACCATCATGCTATCAACAAGCACCTGGTTATCGTTGTAAATACTGGCTGAAACATCATTCTGCCATTTCCAGTTGCCTATTGATGCAGTAGCAACCAGAGTAAAATTTTTCAGAACTTTATAGCTAACTTCGGCTTCAATTCCCTCGTGTAAGGCATTCAATCCACGAACCAGCGAACGGGTAAGAGTACTATCAGCCAGTTGAATGTTTTCGCGTGATAAAAGGGATTTATCCTTCCAAAGTGTATAATAAAGGTTTATCCGGGTTGTGATTTTGTCGTTATCGTAAGTATAGCCGACTTCGGCCGAAGTTATTTTTTCATTAACCAGGTCTTTTGCAACTGCATTTGAGAAATTCACATAAACGAATTTGTAGTATGGCTCGCGGGAGTAAAATCCTATGTTTCCATAAATATTCCCAAACCTGCCAATTTTATACCCCATTCCACTTTTAACATCAAATCCTGCTTTATTCACTGGCTCACTTAAAGGTTTTTCAGGATAATTATATGGATCCCTGCGCCTGTAATGGGTTCCGGAAAGCGTTGATGCTGCAAAAGTTGTAAGTTTTCCAATCTTATATTCCACCTGGCCGAAGACGTTACCATAACTTATCATAGAGTAATTATCAACGTTAATTATATCGCCTCGTTGTTTTATCTGCTTACGGCCATCGACACCAGCCTGCGACCATGCATATTGTTCCACCCAGAAATTGCCTCCCATCAGGTTGTCGACTGTTTCGTATAAATGTGATTTGAAGTTCCGCAAATGAATTCCTGTTGTAATTTTAAGGTTATCATTTACATTCAGGGTAAGCGAACTTAACAGACCAACCCAATAATGATCCGCTTTGTAGTTCGTTATAATATTGTTTGAATAGCCTTTCACAATTGATCCGTCAGCCAATGTGGCTGAATCATTGTTAGTTGAATTAGTCAGAAATACCTGGTCAAAATCTATCTGGTCATTCTTCCTGTAAGTCCATGTTGGTTTGCCGTAATTGTATACTTCAGTATACTTGCCACCGCCCTTGCCAAACGAAACATAAGCTGAGGTGGCCAGGAACGCCTTAGGCGTGATGTTCCAATAGTGGTTGAGGTTTATCTGAGGTTTGTGATAAAAGTTCTCTGAGAGGCTTAAAATCTCTCCGTTATATTCACCCCAGTTTTTATTGTATTTAACACCGAATTTTTCGAAATCAGCCTGGCTCATGCCATAGTTCCGCTGACCGTGTTTTTCGGGGGCGCCCATTGCGGTGAGTACGAGCTTATGTTTTTTACCAAATTCCCGGCTCAGGCTCAGGAAATAGGCCCAGCCTTTCACATAGGTGGCATCAACGAATCCTGGCCCAACTGTATGTGAACCAAGGAAAGTCAAGGAAGTTCCGTTTTTCATTTTGCCGGTCGAGAAACTCAGGGTTGTCTTGCTGTTTCCATAGTCCGAAATGCTGTATCGCAAAGCGCCACCAGCTATGGCAGAGGTTGATTTTGTAATAATATTGACAGTTCCGCCAACCGAATTCATGGCAACTCTCGAAGCGCCAAGACCACGTTGAACCTGTATAGCTTCGGTTGCATCGGTAAGCCCGGTCCAGTTCGACCAGTAAACTAGCCCATTTTCCATACTGCTGACAGGCACCCCATTTAAAAGAAGCGATACATTTTCCTGCTGAAATCCTCGTATTGAAAGCCTGTCATCGCCGCTTCCACCGCCTTCCTTGGTGGCATAAATTCCGGGAGTCATCTTTAATATTTCAGGATAATCCTGGTTACCAGTCTTCTGTTCGATAGTACGGGATTTAATATTCGAAATTGCTACAGGAGTATTTCGCTCAGTTATATAGGATGATATGATCTTTACCCCATCAAGGGACACCACGGTTGGCTCTAGTGCAATAACACCTATATTAATTACATGGGCTGACTTTTCGTTAACTTCGTAAGTAAAGGGTTTGTACGAAATGTGTGAGAACCGCAAAATCACTTTTACAGCATTTAAATTCAATTCAAAAGTACCGTTGTTTCCTGTTATGGTTCCGATGGATGTGCCTTCAACCTGGATTGAAATTCCCGAAATAGTTTCATTTGTATTAATATCGGTAACAGTTCCTTTTATTTTAAAAACCTGCGCGTTAAGATTCCCTGAAAGAAGTACCACAAAAAAGAAGAAGTGGAGAGTTATTAAAAGTCTTTTCATCATCATAAATTTTAGTCCTGAAACAAAAATGCCCTGAAGAATTCTTCAAGGGCTGATGACTAAAATACAGATGCACATTAACGCATGCCAGGAAACGGCAAGCGCCAAGTGATCAATATTCTTCTTCCATCCAGACTATACTGTCGGTACCGGAGTTAAACCGGTTCAATCCTTTTTACGGGAGTCGCGGACTGTACCGCCGATCGGGAATTGCACCCTGCCCTGAAGAATGGCTAATCTGATTGAAATTCAATTCAAAATTGCCGCTGCAAAGGTATAATTATTTCAGTCATGCAGCAGCATGGAATATGTATAAATGAAAATAACGAATATTTTGTTGCTATACAGATAATTGCCGAATTTTGTCAGCAAAAGTAAAAGTGAGGATTTACTACCGCGAAAGCTTCACTTCTGAACCTGGTTTTGGTTCATCGCCGGGTTGTAAATGATTGTATTTACGTAGTTTATCAAGTTTAATGCATTTTTCCTGCGAAATAGAATACATGCTGTCGCCATTTTTAACTTTATAGACGTTATCCGGATTTTTCCGCTTTTTTGATTCCAGGTATAATATCTGCCCTGGAAGTATAGGATCACTTTCCAAAAGGTCGTTCTGTTTAAATACCTGGAAACTGAAAATCTTGAATTCCTTGGCAATACTCAGCCAGGTATCGTCCTTTTTTGCAAAAATAAATGGCACATTGCAATTCTGATATACTTTCCGACCCAATTCAGATGTATATAAAAGATCAAAAGCCGAAGGTACCGGCATTTTATAACTGTTACGGTAAATTATCCGTTCACCGCTATTTATGGAACTATTTTCCGGAACAATTACCTTTTTTGCAAAAGATTTCTTTTCCGTTCTATCAGCCGTTTTTTTTTCATTTTTAACAGTCTGTTTCTTTTCAGTTTTTTCAGATTTGTAGTCATTTAATGCAATCTCTTCTGTACTGGTAAGGCTATCATCCAATAAGTAAAGTTGGTTCGACTCGATTAACCTTATTAATATATTCGGATAATCGGGATTGGTTGCATAGCCTGCTTTTTTTAGCCCGAATGCCCAACCTTTGTAATCGGTGAGCGGAAGCGTAAAGAGTGCGGCATACCTGCTCCGTGTTGTTAAAAAGATGGAGTGATCACGGTACGATTCTTCAACACTGTTATATTTTCTGAAACACTCTTTTGCTTTGTCATCGTCGTAAAAGTAGGTATCACCAGGCCAGTTATTCTGGCATTTTATTCCAAAATGGTTCTTTGAGTCCAATGCCAGAACACTTTTGCCGCAACCACTTTCAATCATTCCCTGGGCAAGAGTAATGCTTGCAGGAATTTTATAAAGTTGCATTTCCCTGATTGCAGCTGATTTATATTGCTTTATATATGCGCCATAGTCGGTACTAATAAGTTTCTGTGCCGTTAATGAACAAGTTAAAATGAGAAAAAATGAGAAATATGCGATTCGTTGCCTCATGAAAATTTCAGTTTAATTTGCAATATTACAAAATCCATGGCTTAGTTCGGCTTTTGTATAAATGAAGCAGCCATATAGTAAGGCGTATTTATTTTAAAGTTTTGATAAAAATATATTTATAAAAATACTAAACTTATAGAAACTTATTATAAATTTGTGGAATCAATAATAGAGTAAATAAAAAAAATAATAAACATTGGTTTTGTCTTTGATGCATCAGGCTTAAATAGAAAGTTAGTAGTTTTTTGGTTAATAATTTGGTTCAGAAGTCCCCGTTGAAAAGCGGGGATTTTTGGTTTAGAAAATTTTTATCTTATTTCTGAAGCTTTTACCTGCACGGTAAATGTCAGGCGGTGGTAAGGAGTACTTCCAACCTGGAGTATTTTCCTGCGATGTTCAAGAGTTGGATAGCCCATATTTCTGTTCCATCCGTATGATGAATATGTTTCATGGAGTTTCAGCATATATTCATCACGATGAGTTTTTGCCAGAATTGAAGCAGCTGCAATGGAAAGATATAATCCATCGCCTTTTATAATACACTCGTGTGGGATATCCTGGTAGGATTTGAAACGGTTTCCATCAACCAATATCAGCTCTGGTATCAAAGAAAGATTCGCCAACGATTTATGCATAGCTAATATGGAGGCATTAAGTATATTGATTCTATCAATTTCAATATTATCGACCATTTCAACATTCCAGGCTAAAGCATCATTTTCAATCACAAGGCGCAATTTGTTACGCTGCGCCGCAGTGAGTTTCTTCGAATCATTCAAAAGTGGATTAGAATAATTGTTGGGTAAAATAACAGCTGCTGCAAACACGGGCCCTGCAAGACAGCCGCGGCCGGCTTCGTCACATCCGGCTTCAATCAAATGATTCGAGAAAGAAGATTTTAACATTCTACTTTATTTTGTGGAATTCAATCAAATTTCTTCCTTAACTGGAGTTAAACCCTTAGCTAATTCCCATTAAATTTAACAAACAAATAATTAGCTTATTACCTGATAAACCCGCATGCTAACAAAAAGCAGGAAATATCCTAATGCCAGCATTTCGAACCAGAATTTGCGTTTTATCATTGTCACACTTCCGGTTACAAAAAACGCCATTGGAATAGAAAATAAATAATTAGCAGAAAGCATTGGCCATCCTGCAAACAACATGATAATACACACCGTAAAACTAAAGTTGAATAGAACCCATGACCTGCGCCGGAGACTTATAAGCTTGTCATTCATTATGTTAAGTACAGCTATCATTGTAACGGTCATAATAAAGGTCGAAACGGAAAGCCAGATTGTGTTTATTGCTGAAAGCCCTGGAGCCAATATAAAGTTGAATAAGGCCGAAGTTAACTGATGTAAACCTGCTGGTAATTTATCGTTCCAGAAGAGTAAGGTGATATAATAGATAAATGGCAGTAAAAAGCCGATTATTGAAACTGCATATTCATGCCATGATGAGATGCGGTATGTAATCAACGTAAACCAAATCATGAGGATCAAAAATGCCAGCGGGAAATAAAATAGTGCAGCAATTGCAATTGAAATAGATGCTGTAAATACCTGGTGGTAGGCATCTTGTTTTCCATACATTTCCATAATGGAATTCAATGCGATAATTATAAAGATTCCTGCAGGAAGAATGGCATGCATGGTTTGATAAGTGCTGCTCCAACTGTACGATAGTAAAAGGATAATTGCCGGAAGGAAATTACCTCGCTTGAAAAACCCGTTTGCCTGGTAAACATAAAACAGTATCAAAGCTTGTAATACAATCAAGAGTAGAGCAACCGAAACAATTAAAGTTGGGGAATTCTGCATCCAGCCTAACAGCAATATGTATAATGGTCCATCCGATGGAGTCAAAACAGGAGGTACAGGTTTAACAAAAGCCTGAAACCATGTCGAAACAAGAATTATAGTAAAAATTGTAAACTGTATAAATGTTCCAGATTTTGAAATCCACTTGATCATTATCCGTGAAGTATTATTATTTAGTATTGCATCAGGTCTTTCCCGATATCACTGCGGAAATAGGCATCTTCAAACGTAATCTGAGAGGCTGATTCGAGAGATTGAACAATTGCAGCATTTAGATCATCCGCAAGGGTTGTAACAGCTATAACGCGGCCACCGGAAGATATGACATTTGCATTGATAGAACTTGTTCCTGCGTGAAATACTAAGCTTTTATCCACAGTTTCAAGGCCTGTTATCACCTTGCCTTTTGCATATCCTCCGGGATAACCTCCTGAAACGATCATCACGCAGGCGGCGGTCCGCTCATCAGTTTCCAGTTTTATTTTGGAAAGATTACCATCAGCCGTTGCCAGGAATATTTCCAACAGGTCATTCTTTATGCGGGGTAATATCGATTCCGTTTCAGGATCACCCAACCGGACATTATATTCAATAACAAACGGATCGTCTTTTACATTCATCAATCCAAAAAACAAGAATCCCTGGTAAGGAATGCCATCTTTCCGCAATCCTTCGACAGTTGGTTTGATTACGCGGTTTTCCACTTTCTGCATAAATTCCTTGCCTGCAAAAGGCACCGGTGATATGGATCCCATTCCGCCGGTATTGGTGCCAGTGTCGCCAATGCCAATACGTTTGTAATCTTTTGCTTCAGGCAAAACCAGGTACTCATGTCCGTTGGTAATGGCAAATGCCGAAAGTTCTATTCCATCAAGAAATTCTTCAATAACCACCATCTCTGATGCTTTTCCAAATTTCTGGTTGGCAAGCATTTCGGTAAGTTCAACTTCTGCTTCACGTAATGTTTTGCAAATCAAGACACCTTTTCCTGCTGCAAGGCCATCAGCCTTAAGCACATAAGGCGGATTTAAAGTTTTAAGAAAAGCGATTCCTTCAGTGAGAGTATCTTTTGTAAATGTTTGGTAAGCACCTGTCGGGATGCCGTGCCTGATCATAAACTGCTTGGCAAAATCCTTGCTTCCTTCAAGTTCGGCGCCAGCTTTTTGAGGACCAATTATAGATATGTTTTTTAAGAGTTCGTCATCAAGAAAGTAGTCGTGAATTCCGAGAACTAAAGGATCTTCCGGGCCGACCACCACCAGATCAATCTTTTTTTCTAAAACAAACTTTTTAATGCTTTCGAAATCGTTGCCGCTTATCGGAACATTTGTGCCAACGGCTTGAGTGCCTGCGTTGCCGGGAGATATATATAGCTGGTTCAGCAAAGGACTTTGTGAAAGTTTCCAGGCTATGGCGTGTTCGCGGCCACCATGACCGATAAGAAGGACGTTTGTTTTATTCATTTATAATTAATGTGTGTTTTCGTTTCCTGTTGAAGAGACCTAGCATGCTAGGTCTTTACGTGGCTGAAGTGTAGCAAGCTACGCCTTTTTTGTCATCAGTTCAGCGCACCGATCAATTCCTTAATATCTTTTACCCCGTGCCGGTTGCAGTATTCCTCAATACCATCAAGAATTTTTATACAAACCTGTGGATCAATAAAATTAGCAGTTCCTACCTGTATCGCTGTTGCACCTGCTAAAAGGAACTCAATGGCATCGGTTGCATTACTTATCCCCCCTAATCCGATAACAGGTATTTTCACTGCCTTGGAAACCTGCCAGACCATTCGAAGCGCTATGGGTTTTATCGCCGGACCTGAAAGTCCGCCGGTGATGGTTGAAAGTATGGGCCTGCGCTTTTCCGCATCAATTGCCATTCCAAGTAATGTATTTATTACCGAAACTGAATCTGCACCTTCGTCTTCTACAGCTTTCGCAATTTCTGCGATATTGGTCACATTAGGCGAAAGTTTTACAATCATTGTTTTACTGTAAACACCACGAACTGCTTTTGTAACAGCGCCGGCCATGGGGCAGGAGGTGCCAAAAGCCATTCCGCCTTCTTTTACGTTAGGGCAGGAAATATTTAACTCAATTCCGTTGACCTTTTCGAGTGAATTCAGCTTTTCAGCTACTTCCATATAGCCTTCAACTGTTGAATCGGATACATTTACGATAATATGAGTATCGTAATGCTCGATTTTAGGATATATAGTATTGATAAAATACTCAACACCTTTATTCTGAAGCCCGACGGAATTCAACATTCCTGCCGGTGTTTCGGCCATACGGGGATAGCGGTTTCCATCCCGGTTTTTCGAAGTGCAGGCTTTAGTCAGAATGCCACCCAACCGGTTTACATCAATGAAGTCATCAAATTCGATACCATAGCCAAAAGTTCCCGAAGCTGACATCACCGGGTTCTTGAGCATTAGCTTATGGACATTTACAGATAAATCAAGCATTGTAATTTTCGATTTCGGATTTTCGATTTCGGATTTATTTTGATCCTGATCGGTACTATTTAAGCTTTCTCGTATCAAAAACAGGTCCTTCGATGCAGGTAGTTTTGTTTCCATCAACAGTTTCGACAACACAGCAAAGGCAGGCACCGATTCCGCAGGCCATTGTATTTTCAAGAGAGATTTCACAAGGGATTTCAAGCGAAGCTGCAACTCTTGCAACAGCTTTCATCATTGGATCCGGACCACAAGCATAGAGCATCGAGTATTCTTTAACATTTTCTGAAAACAACGAATGTTGGGTTACCATTCCTTTTTCGCCGGCTGATCCGTCGTCGGTCGTAATAAATACTTCACCAAATGGTTTGTATTTCTCAGGTTCTACAATATCATTTGAAGTACGGCCGCCAATAAGCACATCGGGTTTATATCCTTTTCCGTGAAGAAATTTTGCAAGGAGCAGCATGGGCGCAATACCAACTCCACCGCCAATCAACAAAGCCTTTTTGCCTTCAGGTAAACTGAAAGAATTTCCCAACGGATAGATCAGGTTAAGAATATCGCCTTCTTTAAGTTTTGAAAGGGCAGAAGTTCCATCGCCTACTTTTTTAATAAGCAGGGAAAGTACATTCTTTTCATAATCAACATCATAAATTGAGAAAGGCCTGCGCAGATATGTTGTAGTCGAGTTGCTTACCAGCACCTCGGCAAACTGACCCGGAAGGATCTGGGGCAGGGCGACCGGGCATTTCAGGTAAATGGCAAAGTAGTTGTCGGTGATGTGGTGGTTATGAGTAACCTCAAAATCGTGGATAAATTTCTTCATCAGGGGCAATATTACAGGCGAAAATACTTAAAAAAAGTCCGCCATGATTAAATGACGGACTTGTTGTTTATTTTTCTTCAGCGGTCTCGCCAGTGTCGCCCGGAGAATCAGATTCTCCTTCAGTTTCTTCAGCAGGAGCTGAAAAATCATTTATTTCATTGGCAATTAATAGGTTATACCATTGAACCAATTTGCGTATATGTGATGTATAAACACGTTCACGATCATAGTCCGGAATAACAGTTTCGAAAAATGCTTTTAAAGTCTTGTCATCAGCTTTTGCATCAGGTGCCGCTTGTTCGCCATTCTTCTCGCGTATAAGCCTGAATACTTCCCGAAGAGGCATATCTTCGGTAGTAGTAAAAATACTTATTTCTCCCAGTGAGCTTATTTTATCGCTTGCAAAAGCCTGGATGCGTTTGCCATCAATGAGCGATTCAATAATAACGCCGGTTTTAGTCTGAGCAATTGTCTTAAAAAGCCCCGGCTTTCCCGAAACGGATAAAATTTCTTTCAAATCCATAAAATGTTCTTAATTTTTATGCAAAATTAATTAAAACAATCTGTTTATACTACAATGTTATGATTTTGCACAAAATTTAACACTTCTCATATCTCGAAACGGCCGGTATAATTTGAAGGAGTAATTTTATTCAATTCGGCTTTTACTTTAGCAGGTACATTCAGTGTTTCAATAAATGCGCTGATAGCTTTATGGTCAATATGTGTATTGGTACGCGTTAGTTCTTTCAGTGTTTCGTATGGTTTCGGAAACCCTTCGCGACGAAGAATAGTTTGTATAGCTTCGGCAACTACAGCCCAGTTATTTTCCAGATCGGCATATATTTTCTCTTCATTGAGAATCAACTTATCAAGTCCCTTAATCAGAGATTTAATTGCAACCATGGTATGCGAAATGGGGACTCCGATATTACGGCTTACCGTTGAATCGGTTAAATCGCGCTGCAGCCTTGAAACAGGAAGTTTTGAAGAAAGATGCTCAAAAAGTGCATTTGCGAATCCAAAATTACCTTCGGCATTCTCAAAATCTATCGGGTTCACTTTATGAGGCATAGCCGAGGATCCGATTTCACCGGCTTTGATTTTTTGCTTGAAATACTCCATTGAGATATAGCTCCACATATCGCGGCTTAAATCGATGAGTATTGTATTGATGCGCTTCATGTTATCGAAAAGCGCAGCCTGGTTATCGTAATGTTCAATCTGTGTAGTATAACGCAGACGTTCTAGTGAGAGCTTGTTTTTTACAAAATTATCACCGAATTCAGCCCAGTCAACATCAGGGTAAGCTACATAATGGGCATTAAAGTTACCGGTTGCTCCACCAAACTTGGCTGAAAAAGGAATAGTTTTAAGTAATTTGAGCTGCTGTTTTAGTCTTTCAACAAAAACATAAACCTCTTTTCCTAAAATTGTAGGAGATGCAGGCTGGCCGTGGGTGCGGGCAAGCATTGGAATTTTTTTCCATTCTTTTGCCCGCTTGGTAAGTTTTTGAAGCAGGTCTTCATACAAAGGTACAATTACCTCATCCATAGCAAGTTTCAGCGCATAGGGGCCGGCTGTATTATTGATATCCTGCGATGTGAGACCAAAATGAATAAACTCCTTGTATTTGGCCAGACCCATTTTGTCAAACCGTTTCTTTAGGTAGTACTCAACAGCTTTAACATCATGGTTAGTGGTTACTTCTATTTCTTTGATTTCCTGAGCGTCGGTAAATGTAAAATCGCGGCACAGGGCTCGGAGTTCTGCAATCTTTTTGCGTTCAATTTCTTTCAGCTGCGGAAGCGGAAGTTCACACAATGCAATAAAGTATTCAACCTCAACAAAAACCCGATAATTAATAAGTGCAGCTTCACTGAAATAATAAGAAAGACTTTCAATCTGTTTTCGGTAACGCCCGTCGACAGGGGAGATGGCATTAATCATAGTCAGTTCCATAGCAAATTGTATATCGGTTCAGTGGTCAAAAGTATGAAAGCCTTTGAATGAATTGCAAGTTTTGTGAAAAATTAATATGACTTTTACGTTTTTTACTTAAAAAAAAGCTGATTTGCGGAAATTATATTCAAAAAATAGCACTTTAGTTACCTGAAAGCAAGTTATTTAGAAGAATGAAGCTGTTTTGCAATTTGTAATGACTTTAGATAGGCACATAAAAACTTCAGCAATTGAATGGTATTGGTTAATATTTAAAAAAGTTCAGGCATATTAATCAGAATCCTAATGAATCATTCACAATAAACACCGAAAAATCGATTAATGGAGGTTTACGTCGCGTTGCTACATAAATATTGCACCCTCGGGTAGGAAGGTTGCAATTCATACAAATACCTTGTTTGGTGCATGGATTTGGCCTGTTGAGCCGTTTAAAATTTATTGGTGCTGCAATTGTCCTGATTCGTTGCCAGGCTGCTTCTTCATCAGCAACCAGTTTATTAACGCCTGCAATCACTATTACTTTCTTCGGACCAAAGGCCATAGCCGCAACCCGGTTTCCATTTCCATCAATATTAAATAATTCGCCCTGTAAAGAAACAGCGTTGCTGCTGCAGATAAAAACATCACAGATTTGCTGGCGGCGCATAACATCCAGTTTCTGCTCTTGGGTAAGCCCGGCTGCATTGTGATCAAGAATTTTTGCTCCTTTATCCAAAACCAGTTGTTGAAGATTCAGCTGTTTTGCTGTTTGCGAACCCCCAAAAGCTACTTCCATACCTGCTGAAATCAAATCCAGAACTGCATTGGTTGTCTCGTCGCGCGTTTCGAAAAAGGCAGCTTCAAAACGATTTCTTCGCAGGGCTTCCACAGTTTTTAGCCCGATTGTCTGGCCATGCCAGGAGTTCATTTCGGTAACAAAGGTATTAGTAGGATTTAGTGTAGTACTCATTTTGTTGTTTTTAGTCGCGCAAAGATAAGGGATCGGATAGTTTAATTATACAAGGTAGTAAGTCCTGTAAAATCATTCCAGTGAATTTTCCTGTAATGCATTTCTATTTCGAAAAGCAAATCACGGATATGGTTAAGGTCGGCGATTGAAGTTAGTTTAAAGTCAACTTTTGTTTTTAATCCGGAAATCAAATCAGGGAATTGATTTTTATAGAGCAATAAAAGTTCCGATAGTGATATTTCGCTGAATTCTTCATCGGGAAGCTGGCTCTCTTTTAAGAATTGAAGTATCCGCAGCCCGTCAATTTTCTCATGGCAGGCGCGGATAAAATGCGTCTGCGATTTAAAATTTTGCCGCAGCGCTTTCCAAGGAAGTTCTTTGAATCTTCTAATCAGGAAATCATCCAGTGGCGTTTTAATATCCTTACTATAAATTGGACCGAATAACTTATATGTGTTGGCAATCATATCAAAAAGTCTATAGTTGTATATCGGGTAGCTGCTCCAATCGCCATCAATACCTTTAATAAGCGCGGGGCCGGTACCAAAGAAAACCCGGTCGGATAAACGAGCTGCAGGAAACACAATTTCGTTGTTGAAATGTAGCAATCGCCCGGTTTTGACAATTTTCTGAAGGAAATAAAAATCTTCGCCGCTTATTTTGGGCGTCATTCCTCCGACTGCACGGTATGCCCATACTGGAATAGCTATCGCAGATCCCAGGGCCGAAAAACTATAGGGACTCCGGATGCGCCACATATTTATGGCAAAGGCACGCATATAAATCTCGTACCGGAGCATGATACGATCCAATTCATTATTATAGGTAAGTTTGTGGTAATATGGAATTGCAATGGCAGAAGCAGCCGGATTAAGGCGCAGATTCTCAGCAACTGAAGCAAAGTATTCCGTGTTAAAAACAGTATCGGCATCCATGCTGATAATAACATCGTTTTCATTTGCAATCCTCGAAATATGATCCATCAGCAGTTTGCGTGCGACACCAATTCCATGTGCTTTTTCCGGCCAGCCTTTCCCGGGTGATGATCTGTCAATAATTTCTATCCTTCTGTCATTCAGCGAATCCAGGTAACGGATAGTTAATTGATTTTCTTCGCAAGCATTCGAATGTGCCGGGTTATTCCACCAGTTATCCGGTTGGTTAACACATACTACCAGCCTGAAATCCTGAACTGTCTGCTCCAATATTACTTTGATAAGTAGTGGCAGGCGTTCCATCTCATTCAATACCGGAAGCGCAATATAAATGAGAGAAGCCGTCAAAATAAATAGTATTACCTGGATGTTAAATGTCTGCGGGAAATGTACAGTAAATAATTTCCAAAAGTAATAGTTTAATTAGACATCAAAAGCGGGTTAAATCGAAAATGAAAAAATATCTTTCGGCGGAATACAATGCATTACATTTCAGTATTTGCAAGGTTACTCACAGCCAGGAGCAATAAAAGTGCTTTAAAAATTTCGTTGCCGGCAATCATTGTATGCGCTAGTTTATGTGCTTCTTCTAATATTTTGCCGGCATTCCCACTGTGCGTTGACGAGATTTTCCTGAAATCAGCCGATGTAAAATATTTCTCAATTTCAGGAGCAGTCGGTCTGGAATTCAGACTTCCTAACCTGCCTATGTCATTGCCGGTAAGAATAGTACTCATACGAATGTTTTCGGGAAGTGAATCAACTCCGATTGGAGATTTGCCGGATGGTTTTTCGAGGGCGAAAAGCGCCCGGCCCGATGCCCTTACGTAATAGTCACCACCCATCCGACCGACAAGGTCGAGCTTTCGGGTATCAATCATTCCTGTTTTATCGAGAATATTATCATTTGCATGAATTAACAAAACTTCGCAAATCACCAGGTTTGCCGCTCCAGCACCATCTCCGGTTTCAATAACCTGCTGGACTTTACATTCGATCTGAACCGGCGACTCTTTTACCCTGAATGGCTTGATTTTTTCGGATGGTACAGGCGTAAAGCCAGATTTGTAGAATTCATTTATTCCACGCGGAAATTCAGTACTGGCAAGGTTCATCTGTTCAACCATGGAATACGTAACTACGTTGATAACCACTTCAGGAACTTCTATTACGTTGAGATACGTATCCTTTACTTCATTGGTCTGGCCGCTGCGTGACGGAGAAAAAATTAAAGTACTTGGGTTTACACCAAAAACATTAAAACAACTAAAAGGTGATAAGTTAGCGTGTCCAAAGCTGTCAATTGTACTTGCAAAGGCAATCGGGCGAGGAACTATAGCGCCAAGTAGATTACGATGTAAAATTTGGGGAGGAATGTTACTTGGATCGATGGTTGACATCAGGTATTAAGTTAATAGTTAATGAAAATAGAAAATGGGAACTGTATAAGAGAATATAGAAAATGGTCTTATAATAATAAGGACTAATTACCCATTTTCCATTCATCTATTTACATCTGCTTTGCATGTAAAATTTCAATAACAGCCTCACCAAATCAAACCCGGAGCCTTTCTTTTTCGGAATATCCGCTCAGAAGTACAGTATCTTTTAATTTTATCAGTTTTTAGTGCTGCAGTTTACTTTTTCTCAAGTTTCTCCAGTTTTACTTTTGTTTCAGGCATAACTTTTATCGACATTGCTTTCTTATAATTTAATATTGCATTTTCTTTATCTCCTTTGGCATCATATGAATCCCCAAGAGAATCGTAGGCATTTGCACTTTCCGGATAATTGGCTATATTAATTTTAAACAGGTACTCTGCCATCTCAAAGTTTTTAGTTGCCAGTTTCTGATATCCCAAACCATTAACCATGCTTTCAGGCAATTTTACCGTATAGCCCAGCTTTTTTGAAACATTTTCGTAATGTTTTTCGATTTTCGAAATTACATCCTTATTCATATTTATATATTCATCCATTGAAAGCTTCAATCGGTAGTAATCAAAAATAAAATGAAGAGCGTCATAAGTGGCAATAAGCGGCACTGATCCGTGATCATCTTCATTGTAATACTTTGATTTACTTTTTAATTCATTTTGCTTATAGAAATTTAAATAAGAATTCAATTCCAGGATGGAACGTATATGTCTGGTATTTAATGATGTATCTGTTCTGGCTTTCAAGGTATCCATTCCATCAGGCATGGTATTCGCAATTCCTAAAAATAATGAATTTCCTTTAAAATCTTTTGTAGCTAATGCCGTTTTCGTTTCATTTAAAAGTTTTCCATGGTCCCACCACATGCTTGGGTCGATAGCAACGTAAGCATTAAATAAATTTGTGTGATGTACTACCGTATTAACCACTGTTAAACCGCCAAAAGAGTGCCCGATCAGCATGCGGTATAGCGCGGTCGGATACAACGAATCTATATGAGGGATTAATTCTTTTTCAATAAATGAAATAAATTTCTCTCCGCCGCCCGAATTCAGGGATGAAGTGCTATCCATCATTGGCGGGTCCGAAATTATATGTGTTGGTGTTAAATCCCTGGTTCTGTCAGTATTTGGAATTCCGACAACAATCATTTCCGGGCAAATAGAATTCCCGTTCACTTGACTCAGTTGCTGGATCATTCCTACTACTGAATAAAAATGTGCATCACCATCGAGCAGGTAAACAACCGGATAATGCTGTTTTGAATAAATTCCTTCAGGTCCATCATTGGGTACATAAACCCATATTTTCCTTTGTTCACCTAATATTTTGGAATGAATTGAGTCGATTTTGCCAATTACCACTTTGTTTTCTGACTGGGCGGATACCCTAAAATAACCAGCAACCAGTAATATTAGAATAAGTGCTTTTTTCATGATCTTTTGATTTTGATTAAATTAAATGATATGAACTTTACTTGACGAATTATGGTCAGTTGTCAACTGCAAAAGTATTTCTGCACTAAAGAA
Organism: uncultured Bacteroidales bacterium; assembly: GCA_903913645.1. Taxonomy (GTDB): domain Bacteria; phylum Bacteroidota; class Bacteroidia; order Bacteroidales; family UBA4417; genus UBA4417. The sequence goes on from CAIWMA010000547.1 coordinate 21,753, forward strand.
TTATTTGAAAGGGGTTACAATTAAATAGTGAAACATTAACAATGAAAACAGAATTCCTTCACCAATTCCATTAACGATCTATACTAATCGGCATCTTGAATTTACTATGCCAGTTTGATGATTTTCAACAACATTGAAGTGTCATACATCAAAACTGATTCATTATTTTTTTTTGTAAGAAATTATCCAAAGATACTAAAACGAAGAATATCAGAAGTTTGTTCAGTAGATATATTAAGCAAATTCGTCTTAAAACTGTTGCTTTGTTTTATCTGTAGTTACTGGCAAGTTTTTCGGAATTTAATTAGCACATAAAAGAGAAATCATATCATCAATCAAGTCCGTTTCATAAAAATACCCACTTTATTATTGTAGTTTTCTCTTTAAGTGTAAATATTTAGTATGTTGATTCGAACTTAAAAGATATGAGCATTTACATATAACGTTCAAAAAGTAAAAATATGTTACTTAAGTTTTGTGGCTATCTGGCGAATAATTTTTATAGCCATTTAACTCAAAAGTAATAAAACTAAGCATATTAGAGTTTCACCCTGGAAAATATTTGTGGATTTGCGGAAACGATTTAACGTTTTTTGGCTTAGCAGTTGCACGTACCGGATACTTATGCTATTTTTATTTTCGTTAACAGCAAAAATTAAAAGAAATTGAATTCAAATATCAATGAATTTATTGGATTTGAAAAGTTACTTTTTTCATAAATGTCGATTAACAAGCAGTACAGTTCTAAAATATAAATAAAATTAATTAGGTACATTTCATTAAAAATTAAAGTTATGTTAGCTACTCTTAAATTCCCTGTTCTAGGATTCACCGAAATCCGACTGATTATCAAACGCGATTGCAAATGGCTGGCCGAACTGGTTGGTGCTGATTTAGAAATTGAGGTTTCTGATAGTGATTTTGTTCTCAACTAGTTTGTGGAATTTAAATTATTCTATATCAGTAATATATAGTTTTTAGTTACCAGGTTTCCTGGTTGCCCTTGAATAATTATGAAATTTTCAGAATAATTTGAAGCTGATTGAGGGAAAGACAAATCCTATTATTTTACACGTATCTTTCCCGATTTTAAAATAATTTCCCGAATTTGAACCAAAAATGCTGAAAGGCATTTTTTTTTGTGCTTAGATCAAAATTTTGTGAACATGAGATTTTTGTGAATTAGTCGAAATTCATAAAAATGCTGAATGATTACATTACATTGTATAAAAAAAATTTAGACTTAACATGTTTTAAATTAAGTACTTAAATAAATAATTGATTACTTTATTTGGGGAACAATACTTGTATCTGCTTTTCCCTGTATGCGAAAATTTGCTTTACTTTTCTGCTGACAAAAATCAGGTCTGCCAGATTGCCAATGAAGCCAAAAGGCACAGTGTAATAGAGAATATCATGCATCTGGACTCCGCCTTTCACTTCCTCAAAATGATGCTCGTGATGCCATATGCTATAAGGGCCACGACGTTGTTCATCAATAAAGAATTTCCTGTTGTTTATCTGGGTGATTTCGGTTACCCAATCCAATTTAATTCCTAAGGCCGGGCTCACTTTGTAAGTTATAAACATTCCTGCATAAAAATCCTTTTGTTCGGGTGATGTGATCTGAAATCCCATCTTGGTGGGTGTAATCTTCGAAAGGTTAGCGGGTGATGAGAAGAAATCCCAGACTATATCAAGACTGGCGGGGACAAACTGAAAATATTCTAATCGTTGCATTGTTTAGCTATTTTAGTTCATAGTTAAACAGGAAATAGGAAAAATAGTTCAGACTCTAGTAAGCAGGAACTCAAATAGGAAAGAGGAGGGACCTGAAAAATTAAAAAAAGTTATTCCTGGCTTCGGATTTCAGGAGGTCAAGAGCACCTTTTACAACCGATTGTTCAGCGTCGACATCATTTATTAGGATCAGGCTTGCAAGGTCAGCAGAGGTGGCTTCGGGAGTCAATTTAATGGCAGCCGTGTTGATGCGCTTAATTGTTTCTTCACGGGCATTGCGCACCATTTCCCATGCTTTTGTCGATACATATAACTGTTGCGAAAGATTGTGCTCAAATTCTGAACGAATGGTCTGTATTAGAGCCGATTGCAGTTGGATAGCATTCATACCTGGCAAATTGGTACGGATAAGCAAACCGGCAGGCTCAATACGTTCGAGCAGCAAAACGAGTCGTTCATATGCCTGCATACGTACCGGAAGACTGATCTTCTGAACGTCAAGCCGCATTTGCATTTGTGTTTTTTCAGTTTCCTTTTCCAGGAACATTTTTAACAGGTAATAGGCCGTAGCAAGCACAACCAGGGATGGAACTGTGTATTTCAGTAATTCGTATAATGCCAGCATAACTCATTTTATATATGGACAAATTTCGGGAAAATTACTTTCTTATTATAACTTCAAACCAATAATCTGAAAAACAATTTTATGATACTTTAAAACCACAGATAAATTACTCTCATTTTATTATTCAATAATTTATAGGAAAGAAAGTAACAATATGTTTAAATGATTGTTAGAGGTTACTATTCTGTTATCATACTAAGCCTTAAGCCCCCACTTAATGGAATTTACCCCAAAAGACGAGCTGCTAATTTGATTCCGGCTAAATGAATACCTTTGATAAACAAAGAAATTAACCGAAGATTATCGATGTAATTAGTTGTAAAATAATAATATACATTCAATCAATGTTATTTAATTAACAATAGATACGCTAAAAACAACTTAACGTAAATAATTTTTCTACTTTTGCCAGTCATGTTCAATTAATACAATTTTCAATGAACTACTTGTCCGACAGGATTAACCTGCTTGCAGAATCGGAAACACTAGCCATGACACGCCGCAGCCGCGAACTTCGCGCACAAGGTTTTGATGTTATTAATTTAAGCATTGGCGAACCCGATTTTGATACTCCTGATCATGTGAAGGAAGCAGCTAAAGAAGCAATTGATCAAAATTATTCGCATTATACGCCGGTTCCGGGATATCCCGAACTCAGGCAAGCCATTGTAAATAAGCTAAAGCGCGACAACGGACTGGATTATACATTGGAACAGATTGTGGTTTCGACCGGTGCGAAGCAATCTCTAGCCAATGCAATACTAAGCCTGGTGAATCCCGGTGACGAAGTACTTATTCCAGCTCCTTACTGGGTTTCCTACAAAGAAATAATTAAACTGGCAGAAGGAAAAGGTGTTTTCATTGAAGGTGGTATTCAGGCTGATTTCAAAGTTACTCCCGAACAAATTAAATCTGCTATTACACCCAATACCAAGGTGTTCATGTTCAGCAGTCCCTGTAATCCATCAGGTACAGTGTATACTTATGATGAGTTGAAAGCGTTTGCTGATGTGTTTGCACGTCATCCGCAGGTGTTTATTATTTCCGACGAAATCTATGAAAACATAAATTTCAGTGGAAAACATCATAGTATTGCGTCATTTGAAAATATTCACGACAGGGTAATTGTCATCAACGGGCTATCCAAAGGTTTCGCAATGACAGGCTGGCGTTTGGGCTACATGGCGGCAAATAAGGAAATTGCAAAAGCCTGCGACAAACTACAGGGACAAATTACCTCAGCAACCTGTTCAATTACCCAGCGTGCTGCAATTGTTGCTATGAATACCAATCCTGCCGATAGCGCTGAAATAAAAATGATGGTTGAGGCGTTTAAATACCGTCGTAACCTTGCAATAAGCTTATTACACGAAACTCCAGGTATTAAAATTAATGTTCCTGATGGTGCTTTTTACCTGTTCCCTGATGTTACATCCTATTTTGGTAAATCGGATGGTGGTCGGGTAATTCTTTCGGGATCAGATCTTTGCGATTATTTACTTGATACTGCTTTCGTTGCAATTGTTCCGGGATCAGCTTTCGGATCTCCTGATTGTGTTCGCATTTCGTATGCAACTTCCGAAGACAACCTTCGTGAAGCTATCAGAAGAATAAAGGAAGCGCTATCGAAACTGAAATAAGTTTTTAAATTACACTCTTTGATAACCCAATACTGATTAGAAAGATGATCATCACAGAAGAAGAAATTAAGCATCTGTTCAACAAATTCAACTCATGCAGGGTGCTTGTTATCGGAGACGTGATGATCGATTCGTACCTGATTGGAAAAGTGGATCGTATTTCGCCTGAAGCTCCGGTTCCCGTGGTTGCGCTGAAGCAAAGAGATAATATGCTTGGTGGCGCTGCCAATGTTGCGCTTAACATCCGGTCGCTCGGCGCTGAAGCCATTTTGTGCTCGGTAATTGGAAATGATACGCAAAGTGAAGTACTACTACGTCTTATGAAGAATGAAGGCCTGAAAACCGATGGGATTATCAGGAGCAGCGAAAGAATTACTACTACAAAATTCAGAATTATCGGCAACCGCATGCAAATGCTCCGCGTTGACGAAGAAATTGATACTGATCTTAGCGAAAAAGATTCTGCTGAGTTAATTAATTGTATTTCAAACCTGATCTCAGAACAAAAACCGGATGTAATTATTCTACAGGATTATAACAAAGGAGTTCTGTCACCAGAGGTGATTAAAAGTGTAGCTGAAATTGCTGCCCAACATGGAATATCTGTTGCAGTTGATCCCAAGAAAAAGAATTTTACCGAATATAAAAACATAACACTTTTTAAACCCAACCTGAAAGAAATAGGTGAAGGTCTAAAAATTGAGGTTGATCCGTTGTCAATTGAAAGCCTGCAGAAAGCTGCAGATATATTGCATATGAGCCAGAATATAGCTTTGGTCTTGATCACTTTATCCGAACATGGCGTCTTTATCAGTTTCAAGGATTCTAAAGGGAACGGGTCAAAAATTATTCCTGCCATAATGCGCAGCATTGCCGATGTTTCCGGTGCCGGTGACACTGTAATAAGTGTTGCCGCCCTTTGCCTGGCAGCTAAAACTGATCATTTTCTCATGGCGGCATTGTCAAACCTTGCCGGCGGACTGGTTTGCGAGCAGGCAGGAGTTGTGCCTGTTGATAAATATATGTTTATGGCAGAAGCGTCGGTTGAGTTATAGCCGTTCAATTTCAGAATCGGGAAATTAGAAAATGGAATCTGGAAATTGAAGAGTGGAATTTTGCACTTTGTAAAAGTTTCATTGGCACATAATCCTTCCTGAAAACCAGGATTTTTCTCCTCAATAAAAAACTAAAATATCCATACCGTAGTGACCAAACCTCTCATTACTCAGACTCCCGGCCGCAAACAACAGGTTCAGGTTATGTTCAATAACATTGCGGGCCGGTACGACTTATTGAACCATTTGCTGTCGATGGGTATCGATCGTGGCTGGAGGAAGAAACTGGTTAAACTTATGGCCCAGGATAAACCCAACCGGATTTTAGATATGGCCACCGGTACCGCCGACCTGGCAATTGCTGCTTCAAAATTAAATCCTGTAAATATTACCGGCATTGATATTGCTGAGGAAATGCTGGCAATCGGTCAGGAGAAAGTGAATAAGCTTGGTTTAGGGAATATGATTACTCTGCTTAAGGCTGATTCTGAAAACCTTCCTTTCAGAGATGCTGAATTCGATGCCGCCATGGTAGCTTTCGGGGTTCGGAATTACGAAAATCTTCCAAAAGGGTTGAGTGAAATGTGCCGGGTTCTGAAACCGGGTTCACGTGCGTTTATTCTTGAATTTTCGAAACCGCAGAAATTCCCCGTCAAACAGCTTTTTGGCTTTTATTCCCGTTTCATCCTGCCTGTAATAGGCCGATTAGTTTCAAAAGATTCCACAGCATATACATATTTACCTGAATCAGTTGCTGCTTTTCCGCAAGACAATCATTTTATTCAGATCATGCTGGAAGCCGGTTTTAGTAATGCTGAATTTATCAGTTTAAGCTTTGGAATTACAAATCTCTATATAGGTAAAAAGTAAGTCTAACGCTTGCTGTTTTTCGTAAATTTTGCCTGATAAAGTTGTTTTATATAATAAAGACAGACTTGTTCCGTTTTTAAATTACCACTTTAAATTGCTCATGCTCCATACGCCAAAATTCTTTATCTTTTTTATATTGCTTTGCTTTACCGGCCAAGCTTTTTCACAATCGAGGCAGGTTCCCAACAAGCCTGATTACGATAACGCACCGTATCATTTTGGTTTTCTGCTTGGGATCAATGAAATGCTATTTACAATAAAAACGACTCCCGGGTATCAGAATAAGTTTTATTATAATAATACTTCTGAACATTCAATTCCGGATCAGAATAGCGACTCAGCCAATCTTTTTAATGTTGAAGGATCACCAACATTTGGTTTTGTCATAGGCATAGTCGGTAACCTTCGTTTGGGAGAGTATTTCGATATGAGATTTACTCCTTCACTTACTTTTGGTGAACGAAATTTGGATTACACCCTGAAAAACTATTATGGCACGGCAGCACCTGAAATGCTTAATGTCACGAAAAACATACAATCCACATTTGTCGAATTCCCTTTATGGGTTCGATTTAAAGGCAAGCGTATTCACAACGTAAGACCATATATCATGGCTGGCGGAAAATATTCATTGGACTTGGCTTCAAATGCAAAGAAAAAGGCTGATAATTCTGAAGCGTATGTTTTTATAAACCGAAAAGATGTTTATGCGCTTGGAGGAGTCGGTTTTGACTTTTATACAGCCTATTTCAAGTTTGGCACTGAAATATCAATGTCGTATGGGTTATTTGATATCCTTAAACGGGATAACACAATTTATACGGGTTCTATCGACAAGATGAGATCCAAAATATTCCAGATATCATTTACTTTTGAGTAAATATTCTAAGTTTATAAACATTCACCACACCTGTCTGTTTGTTAAAACAATGCTCAGTTTTATTGAGCTTAGAGCCTAGAAATCCCTGATAAAACACCTTCCCGAAAAATATGCGCAAAGAAATTGAAATCGCCATGACCCCGAAACAGGCTGCAGACCCATCGGGATGGAAGACTGCTTTTGCACATGTGCTTCGTATTCAACCTGGCAGGATTAAATATCTTAATCCTCTGCAACGATCAGTTGATGCCCGTTCATCAAAAGTAAAAGTCAGGATGAAAGCTGAACTATTTATTGATGAGCAACCCATTGAAGTGAGGAAATTTATACGGAAGAGTTATAATGATGTCAGCCGTAAAATACCTGTAATAGTTGTTGGGGCTGGACCTGCTGGCCTTTTCGCCGCGCTTACGCTGATAGAAAACGGGATGAAACCGATTATAATCGAACGTGGGAAAGATGTAAAAGCCCGTAAGTTCGACATAGCCCAGATTAACCGTGAGCATATTGTAAACCCGGATTCAAATTATTGTTTCGGTGAAGGCGGAGCAGGAACTTACAGCGATGGAAAACTTTATACGCGATCATCAAAACGGGGAAACATAAGTGAAATCCTCGCCATGCTTGTATCGCATGGAGCTGAAGAAGATATTTTAATCGACAGCCATCCCCATATAGGTACTGATAAGCTTCCGGCAATAATTGCTGCCCTACGCCAGACAATTCTTGACGCAGGTGGAGAAATTTATTTCAACAAGCGTATTTCAGATATACTAATTCAGAATGGGAAAGTAAAGGGAGTAGAAGATAAGAACGGTGAACGGTTCGAAGCCCAGGCTGTTATACTTGCAACCGGCCATTCGGCCCGAGATATATACGAATTGTTGCATAGCAAAGGCCTGGCGCTGGAAGCAAAAAGTTTTGCATTGGGAGTACGTGCCGAACATCCACAAGCACTTATCGACAGCATTCAATACCGGCAATCTCCCCGTGATATCTATTTACCGGCAGCACCATATAGCCTGGTGAAACAGGTTGAAGGGCGCGGCGTTTTTTCGTTCTGCATGTGTCCCGGAGGCATAATTGTACCGGCAGCAACCGAATCCGGTCAGGTTGTTGTTAACGGCATGTCGAATAGCCGGAGGAATTCTCCATATGCTAATTCAGGAATTGTAGTTCAAATCGATCCGTCTGACATCGCATATCTTTCTGAATACGGGCCTTTTGCTGGCCTGGAGTTACAGCGTAGGGTAGAAGATGCCTGCTGGCGTGCTTCAGGAATGAATCAATCGGCTCCGGCGCAACGGATTTCAGATTTTACCAGGGGCGTCACTTCTGCTACCTTACCCGAATGTTCATATAATCCTGGGATTGTTCCGGCTCCGCTTCACGAAATCCTGCCTCCGTTTGTTGCAGGCAGGTTGCAGGAGGCATTTCTGCAATTCGACAAAATGATGAAAGGATATCACACCTCTGAAGCTGTAATCTTGGGAACTGAATCACGGACTTCATCGCCAATACGGATTCCGCGAAATGCAGACACGCTTGAGCATATCAGCGTTGCTGGCTTGTTCCCTTGCGGTGAAGGTGCAGGCTACTCAGGCGGCATCGTATCTTCGGCAATGGATGGAGTAAGTTGTGCACAGGCGGTTGTGAAAAAATACAGGAAATAAGTTGTTAAACAGTTAAATATTAGCTTACATTTATATCCTCAACAATTGCAGCCCTAATGATGGATATTTTACCTAGCGATGAGCTTTTTCCAGGTTTGAGGAAAAAGGCAGCATTCAAACAGGAGGTTTACCGCAGTACCCTTGAAACTTTCAGGCTTTTCAAATTTGTGCTGGCTGAAATGGCTGAAGAATACAGGCAGAAATTCCGGACTGATCCTACACAAATTCCATTTGAATATCACGATAAAGGCGAGTTTGAAGCCGAACTCAGGTTTGGTGGCGATGTCCTCATTTTTACCATGCATACCAATGTATTCGAATTCTCGCGCGACCACGAAGTAATGAAAACAAGCTATATTCACGATAATAAAAATCGATCCTATTGTGGTGTGATCATGATCTTCAATTTCCTTGCCGATTCCTTCAAGTACAACCGAATCAACGACTTAGGATATATGATTGGCAGGATATTCATTAACAATGAAAAGCATTATTTCGTGGAAGGAAAACGTGAAGTAGGACAGTTATACAATAATTTCCAGTCGTCAGTTATCACACGAGAATCCGTAAGGCTGATACTTGAGTCGGCTATAAGGTATACCTGCAATTTTGACCTGTTGACGCCTCCATACGATGCAATTAAAATGATAACGGTTGCAGATATTCAAAGCACACTCGATAATATGAAAATGACTACTGGCAAAAGACTGGGTTTTCGCTTTCAGGGCGATCATGAGGATCCCATTTAATTGTCAGAAAAAATGATTGATTAATACTCAGAAACTACATTGTTCACCAGGTTCTGATTCAGAATTAAAGTAGTAAACGAATGCCTGTACTATGACCAACACCAGACATAACGATGCATTAACCATTCGCGAAATAGAATATTCCATCCTGCTGAAGGATAAGGATAAAGGGTCTCACGAATTATATGATATACTTTGTTCAGAGTTGACCCGGTTCGAAGATACACGGAGTAAGCACGTAAGTTCTGATAATCCAATCCGCAATTTTTTAAAAACAAATATCGAACGAAGTATTGTAATACGCGATAGTACCAAGGTTTACTTTTTAAATTATCAGGAACAGAGTTCGTTTACTATTAAATTTACGTTGCTGGTAATAACCAGGTACATCAATTACGGAACAATCCGTCAGGCACTCGACTACCTGATAAAAGACACTATAGGTGATTACTTTGAAGAGTTACTTGAACGACATATTCCAGTCAGTGTTTCGGTACATTCAGTCGACACTGAGTTATATGAAATTCCCGGAAATCAGGATAATCATTATAGCAAACAAAAAAAAGAACACGATATTCTGCCTTTAATATTTGCTTCTGTGGCATTGTTTTTTACAATCACATTCGGTACCATTTGGTTTTTTCAGAGAAATCAGCCAGTCGAAGTGATAAAGCCTTCAGATGATTACCGGGATAAGTATTTCGAATTACTGATTGAAAAACAAGTGAATGCAGCTTTTGAAAAAGAAAAGCTTGATTTCTTACTATTTAAAAACCTTGTATCAGCTTCAGATTCAAGTCATACTATTTATAATCTGAATAGACGATAGGTAGAAATCTTCTATTTTATTCTTTACAGAACCAATTCCTAAACAGTGAATCTTTCTCTCAAATATACACATTTTCAACAATATTTGTAAATTTAGCTATTGGTAGAACAATCGTTTCATTCATAATTCAAAACAGAACATTATGAAAACATCAATCACTGTTTTTCACTGGTTGCCAAGGATAATCTGTATCCTTGCAATTCTTTTTATAAGTATGTTCGCTCTAGATGCATTTGAACCCGGACCAACACTATGGCAGCAACTTGGTGCATTCATGATGCATCTGATTCCTTCATTTGTTTTATTAGCTCTGCTTGTGGTTGCCTGGAACTGGGAATTGATTGGAGGAATAATATTTGCTATTATTGGTCTGGCCCTGAGCCCAATAATATATATTCACAATTATGAAATGAACCATTCCATAGGCATGAGCCTTGGTATAATAGCGGTGATTACTTTCCCGTTTGTGGTTGTAGGGATTCTTTTTATTGTTAGTTATAAGAAAAAGAAAAAGGATTCGACAACAGTTTGATTGTCAGTCTGATCAATATAGAAATTAGTTACAGAAAACAAGAATTCTCCTAAATTCCAAGGCTATAAGTCAATTGTTTCAATTCAATTTCAGCCACTTTTGCCGAATAAAGCAGGTTAACTAAAAGGTAAGCGGCAGTCTCAAAACTCGTTTGAGCAGCTCTCACATCAAGTATTGTAGCGTGGCTAACGTGAAACTGTTGCATTACCACACCAACCAGTTCTTTCGTCATTTCGAAGTTTTTTCGCTGTGATTCTATTTGCTGAAGAGTTGTAGAGTAGGTTCTGTATGTTTTAATAGCTTGGGTTGTGAGAGAACTCTGCAGGCTTTCCATCTCCAGTTTCGAATTATTGACATTTATTTTGGCAACATCCTTTTGAGTTTTATAAATATTCCCGTTGAAAATAGGTATCTGCAGGTTAACTCCGGCGGTGGGACCATAATTTTGGTTCATTGTCATGGCTCCTTTATTGAGATTCGCCTGTAAGAAATCGTAACCGGCATTCAGCTTAACAGAAGGAAAACGTTGTGCCGAAACCTCTTTAACTATTTGTTTATCAATCAGTATCTTTTGTTCGGCACTCAGGTATTGCGGGTTCCGGTTCAGATAATTGATAATTGAATCCAGTTTCAGGGATTGATCAATAATTATAGTGTCGGTAACCGAAAACTCCATTTGCTTTTTCGCATTGATAAGAAGCAACAGGTCGGATTTATTTTGTTCAATTACAGTTTTTTGTATTACCAGCAATTGTTCAGCACTGTTTACATCAGTCTGGGCCTGAAGCATTTCAACGGCATCGGTCATTCCGACATTTTTCTTCACATTAATAATATCCAGTTTCTGTTGGGAAACTTCCAGCGAGTTCTTAATAATTTTAAGGTAATTCTGCTGCCTGATTATATCATAATACGTAATCATGATATCAGCCATGGTATTCTGTATCTGCTGATTGAGCTGGATTTCGCTCAGGTTCTGCAAGCGGCTTAATTTCTCTTTGGTTGCTGTTATTTTGAATCCGTTAAACAAAACAATTCCTGCCGAAACACCTGCATTTAAAGCGTTTTCTCCTTTATTCGAAATATTCGATTCAGGAGTTCCGTCATTAAATTTCTGGTTTATTGACGTAGAGGACGCGTTATCACCTGCATTTGCTGATACATATGGCAATCCACCGGCAACTCCATAGGTATTGTTCATCCTGGCAATTTCGACATAGTTTTTCGAAATCTGAATGTCATAATTGTTCCTGAGCGCCGTATCAATTGCATTCCTTAAAGTAAATTGCTGCTGAGCCTGTGATATAAACGGAAAGCTTAACAGTATTATCAGGAATATTGATTTTATATTGAAATTCATTGTTTTTGAATGATTGGTTAATTGTTACTGGTTAATGGTCAATAGTTATTGGTTGATCTTTAAAGAATTAATGTTAGTGGTAAATTGATATCAGTTTAACTTTGAACTTTAAACTTTGAACTTTTCTAATTAAATCACCTCATCCTCAATTTTTTCTTCCACGACATGTTTCCCTGAAATATAGGTATAAACTGCAGGAATCACAAACAAGGTAAGTATCAGTGAAAACATAATACCACCTACAACTACAATACCCAAAGGAATACGGCTGGTTGCGGCAGCTCCAAGGCTTAATGCAATTGGTAAAGCACCAAGTGAAGTTGCAAGGCTGGTCATCAGAATTGGCCTTAACCGTAAAGTAGCACCTTCTATAACAGCCTGATGCTTAGTTAAGCCGGCTTCACGTTGCTTATTTGCAAATTCTACGATCAGAATACCGTTTTTAGTTACCAGCCCAATCAGCATAATCATTCCGATTTCGGAGAAGATATTCAACGTTTGTTTGAATACCCAAAGGCTTAGTACAGCTCCTGCGATGGCCAAAGGAACAGTTAACATAATGATAAGCGGATCTCTGAAACTTTCGAATTGTGCTGCAAGCACCAGGAAAATGAGCACTAATGCCAGGATAAATGCAAATGCTGTATTGGATGAGCTCTCGGCATAGTCGCGCGATGGACCGCTGAGCGCTGTTTGAAAACTTTCATCCAGCAATTTGTCGGAGATTGCCTGCATAGCTTTCACTCCGTCGCCAATTGTTTTTCCTTCGGCCAGGGAAGCAGAGATAGTTGCTGCCTTGTACCGGTTAAAATGGTACAACGATGGTGGCATGGCATTCGGTTCTATCTTGGTAACCGAAGCAAGTGAAATATTTTCACCATTATTGTTGCGCACATATAGGTTCGAAATATCGGCCGGAGCCTGCCTGTTTTTCAGGCCAACCTGGCTGATAACCTGGTATTGTTTGCCATTCATAATAAAATAAGCCATACGCTGGCCGCTGAAGGCACTTTGCAGCACACCGGCAATATCGGTTACAGTAAGCCCGAATTCGCGGGCTTTAATCCTGTCGATGGTAATGTCGACTTCAGGTTTGTTAAATTTCAGGTTAACATCTACATTCTGAAAAGTCTTATCATCCTTGGCCATTTCCATAAATTTGGGAACGACTGTCCTCAGTTTTTCAAAATCAAGGTTCTGAAGAACGAATTGCACCGGCAGCGAGCCTCTGGATCCAAGACCCACAGAAATGGTTTGTTCCTCAACGGCAAATATCTTAATATCGTTAAAGCGACTCATTTTTTTACCAAGGTCTTTGGCGATATCACTCTGGGAACGTTGCCTTTCATCCCTGGGAACTAAACCAATACGGCCGCTGCCGCTGTTTACACCAGAGCCACCAAAACCTGGAATAGAAACAAATGAAAAATCAACTTCGGGAATTGAATCGACCAGGTAATCAGCCAGTTTATCTCCGGTTGTCATCATATATGGATAGCTAGCGCCTTCCGGACCTGAAAGTTGTAAACGTACGCTTCCTTTATCCTCCAGCGGAGCAATTTCACTCTGAAGGTTTGTACCAACAAAATAAACTGCAGCAAAACAAGCCACCACAATCGCCCAGGCTGTCCACCTGTATTTGATAAAGCGGGTAAGCAGATTTCTGTATCCACTTTCCATTCCTGCAAAAAACGGTTCAGTTTTATTGTAGAAGTTGCCATGCTGGGCTCCTCTGCGGTTGAGTATAACATTTAGTACCGGTGTAATGGTTAGAGAAACAAATGCCGACACTATCACCGCTGTGGCAAGCACAACCCCGAATTCGCGGAACAAACTGCCTACAAATCCCTGGAGAAACAGTACAGGAAGGAATACAATGGCCAATGTGATGGATGTAGCAATTACAACAAAGAAAATTTCCTTACTGCCATCGATGGCTGCTTTCTTTACAGGAATTCCTTTTTCAATCTTTCGAAAGATATTTTCGGTAACCACAATACCGTCGTCCACCACCAACCCTGTTGCCAGGATGATGGCTAAAAGCGTGAGGATGTTAACTGAAAATCCAAATGCATACATGATAAAGAACGTAAATATCAGCGAAATAGGTATATCTATTAGCGGACGCAAGGCAATAAGCCAGTTGCGGAAGAAGAAAAATATAACAAGTATAACCAGTATGATAGCAATCGCCAAGGTTTCGCCAACTTCTTTCAGCGAACGGCGTACATTGACAGTATTATCAATTAAAGTGGTAAAGGTTAAATCCCCTTTCTGCGATTTCTTGATTTCTTCAAGTCTCTTGTTAAATTCGTCAGAAATATTTACGTAATTGGCACCAGGTTGAGGTGTGAGGGCAATACCAACGGCGTTTACTCCATTCAGCTTCCAGCTTCTTTCGTAAGTATCAGGGCCAAGTTCAACTGTTGCAATATCCCCAAGCCGGATAATACCATCTTCATTTCCGCGGATGATCAGGTCACGAAAATCCTTTTCAGTTTTAAGCAATCCCAAAGCCCGGATTGTGAGCTCGGTTTTATTTCCATATATTTTTCCTGAAGGAATTTCAACATTTTCTTTGTTGAGAACCGTGGTAATATCATTAAATGCCAAACCATAGGCATTCATTTTATCAGGGTCAACCCAAATGCGCATAGCTGGCCGTTTCTGACCGATAATATTTACAGCGCTTACTTCGGGGATGGTCTGGAATTTATTCTGAAGCACATTCTCGGCATAATCACTTAATTCAAGCAATCCTTTGGTTGGACTTTGAACCGCCAGCAATACAATAAAGTCGCTGTTGGCATCCGATTTTGTAACAACCGGGGGTGCGTCAATATCCTGTGGCAAATTCCGTACTGCCTGGCTGACC
>CAIWMA010000548.1 GCA_903913645.1 uncultured Bacteroidales bacterium
AGCCATAACAGGGAAATACAATTTAGCAAAGTCCGTTTCATATTTGATAAACGAACCCAAAACCAAAGTTGTTTTTGCTAATTTATTTTACCGGATCAGCTGATTTTATTCATCTGGTTTGAGTTATTCATAGGATGGAACACCTGTAATATTCCATTGTTCCCCGTAAGAAAGACCCCGAAGGTTTTGAAAACCTTCGGGGTCTAATCGTTAAAAGAGATTTGCAATCTCCTGGAGAAAATACAAACTTCAGGATACTACCTAGAGTTTCAATGGAAGTCCACGGTAGAAATCGAGGATCTTGGTCCGGAAGATAAACTCATATTTTGCCTGGAGCAGGTCAGATTCCGATTTAGCCAGCTTAGTTTTTGCCGTATTGTATTCTACAGCATTCACCAGTCCTACACCAAATTTTTCTTCCGAATAACGAAATGCCTCCCGGATTGAAGAGACTGCTTTTTGATTTGAGATAAACCTGTTCAACGCTGCAATGGCATTGGTTTGGGCCGTTTCGATATCGGAACGGAGTAATTTCTTGGCACTTTCAAAATCCAGTCCGGTATTTAAAACCTGAAGCCTGGCATTATCGATTTGTATTTTATTTTGAAAACGGCTGAAAATCGGGATATTCATCTGTACTCCAACTCCTTTCCGTTGGTTGTTCTTTAACTGCTTGGAGAAATCAATATAATTATTGTAAACATCCGTGTATTTATTATTATAGCTATCATAAAGGTTAGCGTATAAACTAACAGTAGGGAAAAGTGCACTTTGCGCAATTTTTAACTGGTATTTGGAACTCTGAAAACGGAAGTCTGCCCCTTTGATTTCAGGGCGGTTCTCCAAAGCTGCTGTGTAAACTTCATTGGAAGTGGCAATGGAAGCCTGGGCCGAAATCTCTGGAAGTATTGGAACTTCGACATCAAAACTATCTTTGATTGGGAGTTCCAGCAACTGGGAGAGCGATAGTTTTGCAATTTGCAGCTGGTTTTTGGCGTTTACCAGATCCAACTCCTCGCCTGCAGCCTGCGCTTCAATATCGAGAAGGCTTCCCCTGGCCAGACTCCCGGCCTCAACTTTTTCATTGGTTTGGGCAATCTGAAGATTGGTAACCTTTAATTGATTTTCGGATACTTTGACCAGATCCTTGGCAAAAAGAATAGAAAGATAAGTAGAGGCAATATTGACCGAAATATCGCTTTTCGCCTTGGCAAGATCCTCTATACTGGCCTGCAGGTCTAGCTTTAGCTTAGCGATACTGCTTGCAATCTGAAACCCTTCAAAAACAGGGATTGTGGTCCCCAAACCAAAATCTGATTCTGAAGAATTGATATCCTTATAGGTATTATCATAGGTCAGAGACCGGCCAAAACTCTCATTTTGTGACAATTGTCCGCTGAGGTTGGGCAGCCGTGACAATTTGGATTGTCTTAACTGGTTCTGCTGATATTGTGTGGAGATGACCCCTTGCTTTATTTTAATATTGTTTGCCAGGGCATAGTTGATACACTTCTCGAGGCTCCAAACGTCCTGGGCCTGAAGAGAGGTAAGCTGCACCCCGAGAAGTAAAAAGGTAATCGCAATTATATTCCGTATCATAGGTGAAAATTTTAAGGATCAGCGGATTCGCTAAATTATTAAATGTTTGGGTGTTAT
>CAIWMA010000549.1 GCA_903913645.1 uncultured Bacteroidales bacterium
TGGGGTACTCGCATGATGAATTCGTGCAAAAAGCAATATGGGAAATAGGTTTTTTAAAAGATATTGTTGCCAACAAGGATAAATTCTCCGAATTGCAGAAGAAGGAATTTGTGCGGTACGAAGACCTGCCGCTCGAAACCGCCAATGGCCGTAAAATCCAGGTTGAATTTATCAGCAATGTATATGCAGTCGAGAATATTAAGGTAATCCAATGCCAGATACGGGAACGGTTAAAAAATTAGTTACGTATAAAAAATAGCACGCGGATAATGTAAATGCAGGCAGCGCGGATAAAAACGGGTTAAAAAAGAATTAAAAAAAATCCGTATTTATCCGCGAATGCAGATCAGCCTGTTTATTACCATTTTAGTCTGATTTAATTTAGTTCTTTATTTATATGAGAGGCTTCCATTATATGATTTTATAACTCTGGTGTTGATTATCTCATAATTGGCCAGCATACTAAAATAATATTTAGCACATTTGCTTTACCTTTAGTTATTTAATTGTCAATTTACCTATACCTGTTTTTTGAAATACTTTTGAATTAAAGAAAGTAATTCCGTTTTGCTAATTGGTTTTGAAAGATAGTCATCACATCCTGCCTCTTTTATTTTAAACTCATCGCCACTTTGTGCAAAAGCGGTGACCGCTATGATTGGCAAGTCATTTCTAAAAGATTTGATAATATGGGTTGCTTCAATGCCATTCATGACGGGCATTTTAATATCCATCAAAACAAGGTTTATTTCAGGATGCTTCCTGCATAAATCAACTGCTTCTTGTCCATTACATGCTCTTAAAGTTTTGCTGCCTTTTCTCAACACGGTTTCAAAAAAAGAATAACTTGAATCATTGTCTTCTGCAATTAATATAACGGGCATCCCTTTTACTCTAATTGCATTTGTTAAATTCTTTGTTTTTGAAAAAGCTGCTGATGTACTATAAGGAAGAGTTAAGAACACGGTAGTGCCCACATTTTTTGTCGATTCTAAACGTATTTCTCCGCCAAGCAATTGTATCAGGCCTTTGGCAATAGATAACCCTAACCCGTTGCCTTCATATCCACGTGTTACAGAAGTGTCTTCCTGAAAAAAATGTTTGAATATAAGTTCTTGTACATCCTTTTCAATGCCTTTGCCTGTATCTTTTACAAAAATCTCAATTTGATCATTTGTAATTTCAAATCCCAGCGTCACTTCTCCTTCTTCTGTAAATTTTATCGAATTATCCACAAGTTTAGAAACAGTCTTTAACAGCATTTCTCTATCCGCAATCAGTATAATCTGATCAGCAGTCTCAGGAAATTGCATTTTAAGCTCGAGATTCTTTTTCTTACCTGGCTCCTGAAAATACTCAATGACATTCGTCAGCAAGGAAGTAATTTCAATTGGATGAGGATGCGCTTCCATATTACCTGAAACAATCAGCGAAATATCCATCATATCGGTAATGGTATTCATCAAGCGTTTGCTGCTGAAATTTAAAATTTCCACATACTCCTCCTTTTTTTGAATTGTAATATCGGGTTCTATTACGAAGGGGGCAAAACCCAGAATAGCATTTAGTGGTGTTCTGATTTCATGCGAAATATTATTCATGAAAGCAGTCTTCAAACGGTCACTGGCTTCAGCTTTATCTCTGGCATGCACTAATTCTAAAGCCTGTTTTTGTTTCACTTCATTTTGGAGAACAAGTTCTTTGTTGGTATTTATTAACTCTTGTTCCGCCATCTTGAGCGTGGATATATCATTAGATATGCCAATAACACCAATCACCTGGCCAGTTGAATCCCGCAAAGGTAATTTGCTGGTATTTAGCCATATTACCTGACCATCGGATTGATGCTGCGTTTCAATAATGTGTAATCTGCCTTTACCAGATTCCATCACAGCCCTATCGTCGTTAAGGTAATTCATGGCTTCTGTTGATGCCCAGGGCATTTCATGGTCAGTTTTCCCAAGTACCTCAGCCGGATTTTTAAATCCTGCTCCGCTTGCAAATGACTGGTTACATCCCAGGTAATTCGATTGCCTGTCTTTCCAGAAGACTACTCCGGGGAAATTATCGAGGACTGCTTGAAGCATATTTTCACTTTTCAATAATATCTCCTCAGCTTGCCTGCGTTCTGTAATGTCAGTAATTACGCCAATTACTCCAATTATATTTCCCTCCCTATCTATTATTGCATCTGCACGCTCATAAGCCGGAAAGACCCGACCGCTTTTAGTTACCATGTCCAATTCACCTGACCAGGATTTGCCTTGCAAAATATTACTAAACATTTGTTTAGCAATAACCGGATCTTTAACCCTTGCCATTCCTCCTCCGGCTGCTTCTGTTTCTTCAGCAGTTTTGTATTCAAAAAGATCGGACAGTGCTTTGTTCTGATAAAAATGACGCCCCTTGGAATCAGAAATTCCAATGGCATCACTTGTTGAATCAAGTGCTTTCATGATTTCCAACAGGCTTTTTTCTGCATTTTTCCGTTCAGTGATGGTATAAACAAAACCGGTACAAATCAGTGGAGTTCCATTTGAATCTCTTTTTATAACCGAACCAAAATCATAGAACCAGATATATTCACCTGAGCTGGACATAATACGGTATTCAGCTTCATATTTGTCAAGAGTACCGTTAAGGTGGCCGTTCATTGCATTCATTATCCCTTTATAATCTTTAGGATGAACCAAAGCCGTAAAATCCTTGTAATGTGTAAAATTTTCAGGCAGGTATCCCAACATTTCAACCTTATGTTTGTCGAAAGTTACCTTACCGCTTGGCACATCCATTTCCCACCAGGCCATATTTCCGCCCCGCATGGCGAGAGTTAATTTATGATTGGTTTCGAGCAATGCATCATATGAGTTTTTGCTCATCGTACGTTCATTTTCATATAATCCCTTTAAGGAATCATATTCTTGCCGCAATTCCAGTAACTCTTGTTTGAGTTGTTCGTTGGTTTTGTGTTGAATGTCCATGGCAAGGTTTGTTTTTGATGATGAGATTTCTCTAACTCTGTCTTTTTAAATATTGGTTATAAATTTTAGTTAATAATATCAAATAGATATGACTTTTATTTACTATTTCCCTTAAACTAGTACTCAACTTAATTTCCCGGTAGCAATTATCCATCACTACTTTCTAACAGGGTATAATAGTCTGATTTCTACAATGAAGTTCGATTTCCTTTTTTCGGTAGTGAAACAAAATGCAATAACTTTAAAACAATAGCAAACTAGTGATAAGGTAGGTAAAAGAAATTCGACAATTAATTATAGTACACAAATATATGTTATTTATTCCTAACAAATTAAAACTATTTTATTGTTAAATATTTCCCCCGTTTTACCGGCCTTATGAATCTATAATCAGAGTGTAAATTATATCGAATACCTGCCCGCTGTTAACAAAAAATCCCCGCCAATTCTGAGCAGGGATTTTGATTATTCGATTTTCCTCATTTACAAATTACCGTTGCTATTTGCATCGAGCCTGATATTTTTTATATCGTGGCCGCTATGATTTACATCGCGGTCGATGTTTTTTATATCGCGGTCGATGCTTTTTATATCGCGGTCGATGTTTTTTTGATCATGGTCGATGTAATTTACATCGTGGTCGATGTTTTTTATATCGGGGTCGATGTTTTTTATATTGTTCCCGATACTTTTTATATCGTGATCAATGTGATTTACATAGCTATTGATGTTATTTACATCGTGGTCGATGTTTTTTATATCGCCGATGATGTTATTTACATCGTGGTCGATGTGATTTACATAGTGGTCGATGTTTTTTATATCACCGATGATGTTATTTACATCGTGGTCGATGTTTTTTACATCGCGGCCGATGTGATTTACATCGCGGTTGTGTGAATATGCAAGAATTGTAAAAGTGTCCTGGTTACACGGACCGGGAGGCATGCAAATTAGTATCAGGCAATTTTTTGTGACCGGCGCAGCAGGCTGCTGTTTGAATAATTTGCCGGGTTCGTCTGGAATGGATTATTTCAACCCACTTTTTTAAGTGTTCTCATTACATCGATTTCTTCACGAAGCTGGGTTTCAAGCAATTTATAGTATGAATTAAATTGATAAATAAGCTGTTTTACTTCCGCCATTTCGCCGCCGGGTTTGCTAGTATGGTTAAGCTTCAGAATAAGATCGCGCAATACTGGTGCCGCTACCAGGTCGATGCTTGATTTTATTTTGTGTGCGGAAATCGCAATAGCCTCCATATCGTTTGCTTTATCTCCCCTATTTAACTCGGCCAGATACAAAGGAGTTATTTCCAGGAATTTTTCCAGCATTACGTTCAGCTGAACCCGGTCGGAGCCAATCATTTTCAGCAGGCGCGATACATCGCAAACTACCAATGGCTGCTCAACTTCTTCCTGATTTTCAAAACTTTTACAGCCTTTTGAAATATGCAACTTGATTTTCCTGAAAAGGTCATCAGCATCAAACGGTTTTGAAATATAGCCCTGCATTCCAGCCTCTTCGCATCTTTCGACAATCCCTTTAATTACATTGGCCGATAAAGCCAGGATAGGCGTTTTAACCTTTAATTTTTCCCTGATCAGTTTACTGGCCGTCATACCATCCATTACAGGCATTTGAATATCCATAAGAATAATATCAAAGGATTTGGTTTCTGCCAAATCAACCGCTTGCTGCCCGTTACCGGCAATTGCTACTTCTGCGCCCCATTTTTCGAGCATGGTAGTAGCAAGTATCTGGTTCAGCCTGTTATCTTCGACCAGGAGCACTGAACATCCTTTTAATGAATTTTCTTCAGCATTGGCTTCTGCCAAACTCTGGGACAACTGGCATTCTTCAACATTCAGATCAATGGAAAAGTAAAATTTGCTTCCTACATTCTTAGCGCTTTCAAGCTGAAGTTTACCTCCCATTAATTCAACTATTTGCCTGCTTATCGCCAGGCCAAGCCCGGAACCGCCATGTGTGCGCGAAATGGTATTATTTTCCTGTTTGAAACTCTCGAATACCTTTTCCTGGTTTTCGGCACTTATACCAATGCCGGTATCTTTCACTTCAAAACGCACCCTGTTCTTTTGTCCTAAATCTTTTTCGAATTCACAACGTATTTCAATACTTCCGCTGGGCGTAAATTTTATGGCATTACTTATCAGGTTGCTTAATACCTGCTGCAACCTTAGAGGGTCACCTTTATGATAGTTACTTATCTGGCTGTCAACATGATATTTTAAATCAATATTTTTCTCTTTTGCAATAAAGATATGCGAATTGAATACCCTGTTTATGACATCACGAATATTAAACGCAGTTTCTTCCAGCAGCATCTCTCCGGATTCAATTTTCGAAAAATCCAGTACATCATTAATGATCATAAGGAGATGATCCGAAGAGGTTTTAATATTTTCGATCAACTTACTATTCGGACCGGTAATTCCCGCATCATTTAACATTCGCGTCATTCCAACAACAGCATTCAGCGGATTCCTTATTTCGTGGCTCATAATGGCAAGGAACTTACTTTTTGCCTCGTTGGCAGCTTCGGCAGAAGCTACAGCTTTTTGCAAAGCCTCGTCAGCCATTTTTCTGCTTGTAATATCCCTGGCAATACCTGTTGTTCCCAGCAACTGTCCGTTTTCGTCAATAATAGGAGCACGGAATATCTCGAACCATACACTTTTATGCTTGAAATCAACAAGTTCCTCCACGCTGCTGAGCTCCCGGTTTTGCATCACCATTTTATCTTCATCTATAAAATGCGTGGCAGTTTCACTATTCCATATATCCAGCGCATCTTTACCTATAATCTCACTTTCGTCGGTGATGCTGAAATATTCCATAAATGGCTTATTGATCGTCAGGTAATTGCTGTTGGTATCTTTGAGCCACATCTGGAAAGGCACATTGTTGAAAATTGCTTTTAACGATGCTTCGCGGTTACTTAAGGCTTCATCTTTCCTTTTTCTGTCGGTAACATTGCACAAAAGATCAGCTAATATCTGCAGGAATGTAATTTCGTCGGCACTCCATGTTTTTATGGCCTGAACCGAATCAAAACCAACAAAACCAATACATACACTATTCAGAATCAGGGGGATAGTGATTAGCGTTTTTACGCCCTTAGGTTCAAGTATTTTATATTGAGGGTCTGACTTATCGAGTTTGCTGATATCATGAATAGCAAATATATCGCCCATTTTATGCGTCTCTATCCAATTGGGGAACAGATCGGTAGGAATTTGCTGAAGGTTTTCGATTTCAGGGGAAATACCGGCGCCACACCATTCATGTGTATTCGACATGGTATTTTTTGTAAAGTCATATTCAAAAATATAAACCCTGTCAATATCATTTCCTTTGCCAACAACCGACAATAACCTGTTCAGCGCTTTATCACTGTCCTCGACAGGAATATTGATAAATTCAGTTGCCAGGTGGGTTAAAAGGTTTTGAAGTGCAAGCAGTTTGTTCAGTTTATCTTCTACTTCTTTCCTCTCCGAAATATCGCGGATCGTCCCCTCTATATATCCGGGTTTTCCCTCTGAATCTTTGATAAGATGACTTGTAATTGACACAGGAACATGCTTCCCGTTTTTATGAATAAGCAGGTTTTCATAATCATTAATCGAACCCTTCTCAATAAGAAGCTGTAACATCCGATTGCGGCTCTCGATATCGGCATAAACACTGGCGACAGATTTCCCGATTAATTCCTGGGGTCTGTATCCCGACAACTGGAAAACCGAAGGCGAAAGATCAATTATGTTACCAGATAAATCGGACCTGTAATACAAATCGACAAACGAATTGAAGATGGATTCATATTTTTCAGCGACCCTTCTCAGTTCACTTTCAATATTTTTGTACTCTGAAATATTGTGACTGATTCCGATAATGCCGGAAACGTTTCCATTTTCATCAAAATGCGGAATTTTTGTTCCCTGCACCCAGATCTCTTTGCCATTATGAGTGGTGAGCATTCCATCCCGGTGAACAACAGCCTTACCTGCTGTAAGTATGACCTGGTCTTCTAAATGCGTTTTAATCGCGACATCTTCGGTATAAAAATAAGAATCTTTCTTACCAATCACTTCAGTTGTATCCGATACACCTAGCAGGTCAGCTTCGGCTTTGTTAACCAGTATTTTACGGCCTTCAATATCTTTTACATAAATCGGATCAGGGATGTTCTGAATAATGGCATGAAGAAGGTTTCGTTCCTGTGTATAACTATCCTTCTCAGTATTTAATGAATTCAACTTTTCGGAAAGTAAACATGCATTTGCAAATACGCGTACTACCGGAAGAAAGTGATTTATGAAATCAGGTTGAGGTTTTTCGTTGAAATATAGTGCAAGTAACCCAAATCCAGATAAGTGGAAAACATAAGCATCTGTTTGACTATGAATGAGGAATTGCTCATCTGTTGTAAACCCTGAGAACAATTTCATCGAATCTTTAACCAGGAGGCATTTATCATTTTCGCTCAATCCCAGATCTGAAACCACACAAACCTCCTGTTCATTGCATCTCAGAACGATAGCTCCGCTACAGTTGAGTTTATCAGCAAAAAGAGGTAACGTATGCTTAAACAAATCTCCACCGGTATTTTCACCAATCGCGACTGATAAATCAAGCAAAATACCTTCAATACTGGAATTTAAGACCATGAGCGAGCATGTTGAGTATTTATGAATGTGGTATCTAATAATCTGCAAATGAAATCATTGGATTGAGATCCTAACCATGACCCATCAAAAGATTGAATCAGTGGTCTGAATTTCCCACATTTATTAATGTTCAACCGTATAAAAAGTAATACCTCAAGTATAAGAAATATAAGCCTTGCAGGCCTTTAAATCCAAAATTGCGTGACATCTTTTCATATTCAAAAAAAACTAATACCTAAATACCGGGAACCAAATACCAGGATCCCAATTCCAGGAACTAAGACAAGAGGCTCCATCAGACTTGGAATTTGGCCTTTGAAGCCTGGGATTTGATCCTTTGAAATAAGATGATCATTCCCCATTTCACTATTTCAGGAAACAGGAATCAGGAAGAGTTAAAACAACGAAAAGCACCTTAGAGATTGTATTTGCTGATCATCCGATACACTGTTGCCCTACTGATTTCCAGTTTATTAGCAACAAGCACTGCATTTTTATTGTACATTTTCAGGAAATGGCTCAGTATACGCACACTATATTCTTCCATGGTAAGTTCCTGGTCGAGAATGTTGTTGCCATCCTGGGTAAATTGTATCTGCAGATCATCAGGCATTATTATTTCACCTTCGGCAAGAATGATGGATAATTCGATTATTGATTTCAGTTCTCTGATATTACCGGGAAAACTATATGCAAGTATCTTCTTCTGCGCCTGCGACGAAATGGTTTTGATCGGCATTTTATTTTCCTTACAAAACAATTTTACAAAAAAATTGGCAAGAAGCAGTATATCACTGCCTCTTTCGCGTAATGGGGGCAGCACAATAGGCAGCCCCATGAGCCTGTAGTATAAATCCATGCGAAAAGTGCCTGCTTTTACCAGTGCAGCAAGGTCCTTGTTAGAAGCAGTAATTATGCGTACATCAACTTTCACTTCCTTGTTTGAACCCACCTTAATAATCTCACGCTCCTGCAGAACTCTCAGCATTTTGCTTTGCATGTTCAAATCCATTTCCGATATTTCGTCAAGGAAAAGCGTTCCCTTATTTGCTTCCTCAAATTTACCTATTCTTTGGGCAACGGCACCGGTAAATGCACCTTTTTCGTGGCCAAATAGTTCGCTTTCAATCAAATCGGCTGGAATTGCACTTACATTGATAGCAACAAACGGATATTTATTCCTGGCTGAATTATAATGCAAAGCTTTTGCTATCAAGTCTTTACCTGTCCCGGTTTCGCCATATATTGAAACACTGATGTTGTTATTAAGTGCCTTATGCATCAAAGCGAAAACAGATTTCAGCGGCTGGCACTGCCCGATAATAAGGTTAGAGAAAGAATATTTTTCTGTTACTGCCTCCTTTAAGGTTTTATTTTCCTCACGCAGCTGAAAGTTCTCCTGGATATTCGTTAGTGCCCTCCAAAGCCTCTTGGGAGCATCATCATTTTTTACAATATAATCATACGCTCCTTCTTTAAGCAGGTCGATGGCAGTAGTAATATCCTCCTGCCCTGATATCATGATCACAGGAATTAAAGGATTGTTTTTTTTGATCCTGGCCAAGGCTTCACCACCGGTACAACCCGGCAGGGAATAATCGAGTGTAATCGCCATCGGCTGTTTATACAGATTCCTGAAACAATCCTCAGCATTTGTATACTTCTCTACTACATACTCTGGGTTTAATTTCAGATTATATTCAAGTAAATCAGCATACCAGGAATCATCTTCAACAATAAAAATCAA
>CAIWMA010000550.1 GCA_903913645.1 uncultured Bacteroidales bacterium
ATACACCAGGAAATATGCCAACCGGGAATCAAATGAAAATTTGCATTCCCGGTTTTGGTTCAACAAAATCAATTATATCTATTTAAGATTCCAGGGCCCGAAATACAAATTCCAAATCTCAAATTCCATGGGTCAAAAACCTTGCAATAAACTTTTCATTGAGCGTAACCGACTACAATTGAACAATATAACTTGTAGTACGTTCTAGCTAAAAGTTTAAATCTTTCAATTATGAAAATAGAAAAGTCGATTGAGATAAATAAGAGTTCTGAATTGGTATTTGACTATCTCAGAATAACTGTAAATCAGG
This sequence comes from uncultured Bacteroidales bacterium, assembly GCA_903913645.1. Taxonomy (GTDB): domain Bacteria; phylum Bacteroidota; class Bacteroidia; order Bacteroidales; family UBA4417; genus UBA4417. The sequence goes on from CAIWMA010000550.1 coordinate 311, forward strand.
ATAACTTTAGTGTTTGGAACATGGCTGATCCAACTATGAAAAAACAATACCAGGGTAAAGATGGAGCTATTGGTTTTGTCTATAGCTGGGATAGCACGATTAAAAATGTTGGCGCCGGCGCACAGGAAATTACAGGACTAGAGGATGGAAAAAGCATTGAATATATGATACGATTTAGTCGCCCTATGCAAAATACGGCTAAAATTAAATTTCAAATCACCAGGGTGTCGGAAAACAGAACAGTAGTTGCATGGATATTTGACAGCCCTTCTAAATTTCCGATGTCCCTGCTTTCACCCATATTTAAGAAAATGCTCGGAAAAGATTTAGAGAAAGGACTCAATAATCTGAAAGTAATTTTAGAAAAAAATTAACCCCGATCTTTTCAGAACAGGGTTAATTGGAGTTTAAATCAAAAGTTGAAGGAATATTAGTCTGATATCAGATACCAGGCGCGTTTTCCATCAAATACTTTTCTGCTTCCAGCGACCATAATCCATCATTAGACTTCACCATTTTATCCAGTTCAGCCATAAAGGGGAATTCCTGGCTTTTTGCTGAAAGCTGATCCAGGGCTACAAGGGGGAATTTCTTATGCGTGTATATTAATTTCTTCCCTCCGGGGATTTCAGGTAAATGCTTTGTGGTTTCAATTACCGCGTCCAATCCCCCGATATGCGTGATCATGCCGGCAGGATTAATTCTTCCATCAGCCATTAGCTGAAGTGCTTCACGCATGTCATCTGTATTTCCACCACTTGTACCCACAATGTGAGTGAAAGCATAATGAACATTGTAAAAATTAAATTCAGCTTTAAATTCAGGATTGGATGGGCCTGCAAAGAAATTCAAACATCCGTCGAAGCCAAGGATCTGATCGGCTTGCTCAACAACCGGCTTAACGGGAGCAAAAACAAATACATCGTCGTAACCAAAACCACCCGTAAGTGATTTAAGTTCCTCAACGGCTGTTGCTGAATTGGATGTATTCACATAGATCAGCTTAATCCCTTCACGGGCTGCTTCTTCCGGAGTATGCAGTTTGGCTGCCCTGTCGAGGCGGCTCTGATCTATATCAGTAACAACCATCAAGCCGGGCTTACGATCGCAGTGAAGTGCATAATCGATAGCAGCAAGTCCCATTGGACCTACACCTGCCAGGATAGCCAAATTGCCTCCTGCTTTAATACCCATTTCATGAACA
>CAIWMA010000551.1 GCA_903913645.1 uncultured Bacteroidales bacterium
AATGAATACTCTTCAATAGGATATGGCATCCGTTGAATAAAATCATTATCCAGATCCCAAAGGCTGCCATCATACTTTGTCAACTTAGGATAATGAGTCCGGCGGACTAATGCATACGCTTCGTATCCGCCTTCCTGGTAAAGTGTTATCCATCGTTGCGTAATTATCTTTTCAAATTTTTGTTCATCTGTGCCTTCAAATTTACCCGGCCCGCTAAGGTAAGTGTTAATCTGTGCCGCGGTAATTTCGGCAAAAGGATCTTTTTGTAAATCGTTGGATAGAGTGAACGTTTTAAAGAAACTCATAGACGCCTGGACTCCCTGGTTATAAAATGTTTCCGCATCGGCTGGAGTTGCGCCCCAGCCTTTAAATGCTGCTTCCGCCTTCATAAAGCAAACTTCAGCGTAACTCAGCGTGAAGCCCACTACATCTTCGCGTAAGAAATAGGAACCCACATGCGAAGCTTTCTTGAAATTGTAATCTGCGGCAATCCTTTCGTCAACAGTGAGTTCACTCGGCATCCCCCGGTATGATGTAAGCAAGGTTCCCTTTTCGGGATGCTGTGCATAAATTGGCAACCGGGGATCACTGGTTTGCAGCATCATATCAACAAGGAATTTACTTGGTAATATCCTGGCCAAACCAGCTGAATAAAAATAGTAGGTTGCCGGTTTAAAATCTTTGTTAAACTTGAAGTGAAAGCCATCGCCATTAACTGCCATAATCTGGCTTTGCGTCATAATTTCAGTTACAATCCCTTTGGCCAGGTCGGGTTCTACATTCGAAATCCTTAAGGCCATCCGAAGACGCAGTGAATTCCCAAACTTTACCCATTTTGTAAGATCTCCGCCATAAACAATATCGGCAGCTTTATAATTACCAAGTGCCGTTGTAGACACATTTATTGTAGAAATCGCATCTTTCAATTCATCAAGCAAGCCCAGGTATATGGATCGCTGTGTATCGTAAACCGGTGCAATTAAAAACTGGTCCGTATTTCCCATTGCTGCCTGTGAATATGGGATATCCCCATAAAGATCCGTAAGTCTCCCGAAAACATAAGCACGCCAGATACGGGTTACGGCGAGTTTATTTACATAATAAGGATCATCTTCAACGATCTTGACTATTTCATTGAGGTTGGCAACTATGGAATAGCAGTCGCGCCAGGTGTTAATTGCCAGCTCGCTTGGTAAAAAATAATTGTCTTTCCGTTCGAGGCCTTCATCACTTGCCGTTAGCCCGGCCCAAATTCCAAAATCGCGGTTTGCATCCATCTGTGCTCCGTTTATCAGGGCTTCTGTAAAAATAAAGTCCGGGTTTGTTACGGTTGGTGCATTTGGATTTACGTTAATATCCCCGAAATTCTTTTCACAGGAAATCAGAACCGGGATGGTAAGCAGAACTGCCAGGATTGTGACAAGCTTATATATTTTCATTTTTTTCATCGCGTCAATATTTTACTTTAAAGTTTTAATGCTGAGATGTCACTACACAATGTTAAAACTCAACTTTTATATAGAATCCTATATTCCTCACGGATGGCATTGCTGCATACTCCACGCCCTGGGCGTTGGTGCTGTTATAAACAGATTCCGGATCAATATTCGGCGTCTTTTTATAAATGAGCCATACATTATGACCTGTAAGGGCAACCTCTGCGCTGGTAAGTTTTATCCGGTTAACAAGTTTTTCGGGCAGTTTATAACTCAGGTAAACTTCACGCAATTTGATATATGTGGCGTCATAAACATATGGTTCATGAATTTCCTTGGTCCAGGTTGCAAACTGGGTATAATAGGTTTCCGGATTCATATACCTGGTATTTACTGTACCATCTGCTAATACTCCTTCGGCAATGATTCCTCCCGTAGGTGTCCATGCAGCGGATGAAACTCCCGCTGCTTTACGTGCTTCCTCGGATGCATACCATTCGGCACGACCTGCCAGGGTTTCAATAAATGTACCTTTTTCCATGCCATAGTGGTTTGTCGCTGAATATATCTCCCCTCCTATTCTCATATCAACCTGGCAATTCAACGAGAACCTTTGATATTTGAAACTGTTGGTGATGCCGCCAATCCAGTCGGGATTATAATTGCCAAGCACTACCCTGTCGCCACGAACGTACCTTCCGTCGGCGCCAATCACTTTATTCCCGTTTGCATCTCTTTTAATCTGTACGCCTACAAGGTCACCATAAGGCTGCCCGGGATTGGCTTCGACT
>CAIWMA010000552.1 GCA_903913645.1 uncultured Bacteroidales bacterium
AATGTGATTTCTTGGGCAGTTATTTTATTGAACTTCAGAATAGGCATGGAAGTTCCTGGTGCCTGGGTGTCCGAAAATTCAATCCGGTGTTTGGTGGTATATGTTTCGGGATTGATGGTTACTTCAAACGCAGTGCCGACAGGATTCGCAAATCCTTTGTCGGAATACGACTGAATTTTCAGTCTTTCATGTTTCCCGAATCCGCTGGTTATCATCGCTCACTTTTTTGTTTCAACGTTTTCAAAATACTTTCAGTAACCTCTTTGGTGATTTGCTTTTTCAGCCTCAGGATATCTGACGTGGACGAAGCAGTATTCACCTGTTGAGGATTTCCGTTTGAAACAGCTGCCCTGATGAGTAGTTCCTTAATTTCGATTGGCATACTTTTGTTTTTAGAATGAGATACTTGCTGCCGCTGAAAATGCGCCACTGGCCAGGCTTTCGACACTTATTACGTTGAAAAACTGGTAGCTGAGTGTGATGGATTCAACTACTACCGAGTTTTCCTGCGCGTTAAAATTGCTTATGCTCCATTTTTTAGGAATGGCATTCACCACATACCAAGCCTGCAACGGAACATGATCGCTGTTGAGCAAAGCAATGGTAACGTTTACAGGTTCGAATACGAAATTTTCAAACGCATTCTGGCACCAGAGTATAATGCCTGAACCCATAAAAAGTCCGCGTTTCAAAACAATGTCGCTATACCGTGCGCGCTTGGGCAATTTCCAGGTAAACCGGTTCTGCCCGCCTTCGACAAACGTATCCATTTCCATTTCCACATCCAGCCCGCTGACTTCCTGGAAACGGAAATCGTTCGGCGTTTGCGGGAAGAGCTGAAACGTGACTAAAAAATGAAATCCTACAGGTGGGTAATCGAACATTATCCTTCGTTTTGAATGACTAATCCTTCGTGAGCAATTTCAATAGATTCGATGGCGACTTCGTTGCCATCGGCCTTCAGGTCGGTGGACTGAACTTTAACGGGCCAGGCGTTTTTGATTTTCCAGACCACAACCGGTTCATGACTTTCGTTGAGCAAGGAAATAATCAGGTCTCGCCGTTCGATGGTGTTCAAAGCAACGGTGTTCCACCATTTGAAATAGTCGTTGTCGCCTTTAAACGTTCCCCGTTTCATGGTAATGTTCGAAAACTTCTGCATTCCCGGCATCTTGATTTTATGATATTCAGGGCTTGCACCATCCCGGTATTCGATAACTTCAGTTGAAACTTCGAGACCGGTTATTTCGGTAAAACCTATTCTTGCACCAGCCCATTCAACACTGAAATGAAATTTTGGAATTGGATAATTTGCCATTGTACTTTATTTTTAGATTGTTGATTACTAAAATGTTAATTAAAAATCAGGATTAGGATTCCTGCAGCTTATGCATGAAACGAAGTATGATAAATTCAGCCGGACGAACTGCTGCCATACCGATTTCAACGATTAATCTTCCTTCGAGGATATCCTGTGCAGTCATGGTTTGGCCAAGCCCGCATTTTACGAAAAATGCATGTTCGGGTTTAGCTCCTGCCAAAGCACCTTGTCTCCACAGCAATGTCAGGTAGTTTTCGAGCATGGCCCTGATTTTTACCCATGTATTCGCATCGTTCGGTTCGAATACAAAAGCGAAAGTTGCCTTCTTGGCTGATTCTTCCACCATAATGAAAAACCTTCTGACCGAAATATAGCGCCATTCGTTGCTGTTACCATCTAAAGTGCGAGCACCCCAAACCAGGATTCACTTGCCGTTAAATGCTCGTATTGCATTCACCGATTTTCCTGAGCCGGCATCCATATTCATGTCGCCTTGTTCGGCATCGGTTATAAAATCAGTGGTTTCGAAAACAGAATTTATAGAAACATTTGCAGGAGCTTTCCAAACGCCTCTGGATCCATCCACTTTGGCAAAAACTCCTGCCATTGCTGGTGAAGGAGGAAGAGTGGGGCTAAGCTGAGACTTGATCCTGTCAATACATAAATTATAAACTGCTGTTTGTGTTGCTTTTATGGAAGCAAGGGTTGAAGTAACAGCTGCTCCGCCATCGGTTGAAATAACCACATCTACATCAGCCTGCTGATACCTGAAATTAAAGGTTGTACGTAAATTCGGGTAATAAGCTGCTGCGTAATTCAGATCTGTGGTTCTGGCAAATGCAGTCCTGAAATTGGCAATTGTCGTTGTGGTATTCGGCGTGGCTGCCACTGGCAATGTATGATGTACATCTACAAAAGTGAACCTGTCCTGTAACAAAGCACATTGGTCAATTGCTTGCCCGATCAGTCCGTAATAAGCAGCTTCAGCCAATGCCTGTCCTTCGGGGAATAGAATTAAAGTAGGTTCATCCCATGCTGCCAATGCGGTGAGCCCAACTTGTAACTCGGTTGCATCGATCGCATTTGTTGTTGGTCCGACCGAAACAATATAGCAAGGTCCGCCACCATTTTCGAAATAATGACGAAGGCTGTAATACATGTTATGCGTCGAAGGACTTGCAATTACTGCCTGCCCTGTGATGGAGGTTACAGCACTTGTAATCGGGTCGGTAGTAATAGCTACATTTACGCTGATCCCGGCTTCGTTTTCTGCCAGACCGAAATACTGTTCATACTCTTTCAGTGAAAAAATTTTTGTCGGAACATTGGTCAGCGAATCCCCGATTTCGTTCAGGGC
>CAIWMA010000553.1 GCA_903913645.1 uncultured Bacteroidales bacterium
GGAGCCATGAAGCCTTATCCATTGGTGGATAACCTGTTAAAGGATATACACACTCATCAACCGCACCTCGCATCATAATGGGTCGGCCATTCATAACAAACTGTCTGTTTTTTATCCTGAGGTCTCTTGTTGCGTATGTAATGGTCTTAGTTTCTTTCCATTTCCCGGCTTTTAGAGTTATGGTTTCTGATTGCATTTTTGGCGAAAACTCGTCCCAGTTTTTATTAGATTCAGTATTAGGCAATTCAACAACACTGCCACCAGCTGGGATACTGAATTTTTTAGTCTGAACCGTAACTTCAATATCCTGACCGGTTTGGTTTCCAACATCTACTTTAATTAAGGATGCAAAAACCTGTGTATTTTTTATCCAAACCGGATTGGTGGCACTGAGTTCAATACGTCCGATGATGCCGTTCCAATTGGTCTGAGTATCATCTGTAATAGCGTGAACCCAGGTACCAATCGGTATTTTGTAAGTATTATCAATGCAAATGGTAAATATGTGTTTTCCCGGCTTTAAAATTCCGAGATCGTGAACATGCGGGGCACTCAGGCTATTTTTCATTCCTACAGGTTTATCATCAATCCAGACATTGCTTTCCCAATGGCAGCGTTCAAGAAACAATTCAACCTGCTTATCTTTCCATGCTTCAGGTACATTTATTTCTTTCTGGTACCATGCCTTTCCTTCGTATTTGATTATGCGTGTAAGTTTACCAATTGCGGGTGCCGTAGTTTTTATGCCATAGCCACGCTGTTCGCAAGAACCAGGCAGCTCTATGTTTTGGGAAAGTTCTGATTTAAACCATTCTTCCTGTATTCCCACATTAAGAGAATCCACCTTAAACTTCCATTGGCCGGCAATAGAAATTGGCTTATTAGTAATTTGCGGATTCTGAGCATGAAGAACAAACAGGTTCTGCATCGCAAGAATAATAATGAAGATGATTCGACTTTTTCCCATTTGTTAAGCTTATCAATATCTGTTTTTTGATTCGAAAACATTTCAGTGAATTCTCAATTCAATCAGTTGGAAACAATAGAATGTAAGAATTTCAACCTCAATCCTTTAATTTCCCGCCATATTTGTTTTTCCCTAAAACCTCTTTCAGAATGTTGTAGTAATAATAAGGCTTATCGTCCGGATATTTTTTAATTTTAACTTCACAATTCTTTGTGTCAGCTATTCCCCAGTGAATGGCATCACAAACATCATCGTATGAACCATAAATGCTGTACTCTTCTGCTTTACCGGCCCACTCAACCCTTTTCTTCCACTCTTCTCCGCTTATTCTACCCCAATCGGCAGGAGGAACTCCTTTATTTGGGCAAGCGAAACGCACTTTACCATCAACACTCTGAGAATAATTCCGATACCCCCATCCATCGGATTTTCCGGGAAGGATCGGGTCATTTACCTGTGTTGTGCCGATATGAAATTTCGAAAGATATGTTTTCACACTATCTGGTGCGGCCTGATAGCGTTCCCAATACATTTCGGAAGGCTGGAATACGATCAGTATAGGGCGTTCATCGCCATACCCGTATCTCCTGTAAGTTGGATCCTGCGCCCACATCTCCCAAACATTTTTGGCCATTGCATTCCAGAATGAAAAAGGAGTTGAATTGATATTTTTCTTATCATCCTCAGTAAAAGCTGCTCCGATAAAAACAAAGAATTGCATATCTTTTTGTCGGCAAACTTTTTGCACATTATTTACCATAGGCTCAAACTCTTTCCAGAGATTGGTCCATTGAGATGCATTGGTCATATCAATGATTACATTCCTGACACCTGCGTCTTTGATTTTTTGCATGATGTCCAATACCTGATTGATGTCCCCGTAATCGTGCGCCGGGTTCCACTTGCCATTGACTAAAAATTTCATTCCATCGTTTGTGCTTCGGCAACAAATCAGGATATGGCAGCATGGCTCGCCGGCATTTACGTTTGAGATAAATGCCAGTAATGTAATCAGAATTATAAATTCTAGCTTTAATATGAAATACTTCATTTTTAAATGCTTTATTTAGAAATACAGCTGATCGGGTTCTTCAATTTCAAATTTCATCTTCCTTGCTTTTAATCCGGTCCAATACCTCTGATTTTGCTACATAACCAGCAAGGTTGTTCTCATGTTTACCTAAACGCAATATCATTTTTTCTATTTATATTGGTCCATTATTGGATCGATGTTATCAGCAATGGAAGTTGAAATAATAAGCATTCCTGCATAAAAACCGGTTGTTGAATTGTGAGTATCAGCAAAAAAAATAATCCTAATCTCCACTTTTGTATTCTTCGTAGCTCGAAGGCAGGTTATGCGGCCGCCACATATCATCGGTTTTCAATCACCAATCATTTAATTACTTTAGTGTGATCAAGAATGAAATAAATATTCTCGGCGATTGGACCGGGAATGATCATCATACCACCATAATTACCAGTCACACTGTTATGGGTATCAGGAAAAGCATAATCAAAATCGCCGCGCTGATAGGCTTCATAACTTTCGGGAAGATTGTGTGGGAACCAGTTTTTATCGGTATGAATATTCATCCATTGTATGGCAGCATTAGTGATTCCTGTCTGGAACTTTAACCAGTCGATTTCCGGATCAACTTCTGTCCAGCTAATTTTTCGTTTCGACAATGAGCTGAAGACAGAAAGTACTTCCCACTGCACATGATCGCGTACCCAGTTGGCAAAATACCAGTCGCTCGAACTCAATACCGGTTTGGTAAAGTAAAGGTTGTTCACATTCTCAGGTTCCCAGAAATGGGTAAAAGCCAGTAAAGTGCGCATCCAGTAAATTGCTTTTTGCTTGTATTTGGGATCGCCCAGCTCCTGAAAAGCCAGATAATTCGCAAGTGAAGCATGTCCGGCAGCTAAAAGGTTGGCGGCATGCAAAGGTGTTTCCCAATAATCGCCGGCTTCGGGACGTTGCATATTCAGACAAAAATCAACGGCTTTTTTTGCGGCGTAGGTATATTTTTTATCTCCTGTTTTTTTACCAATATCAAATAGTGTTATGGCTGGGTTGATGGTGATATCGAGAGCTGTTTCGCCGGTGAGACCCATAGGTTCAATAAACGAAGTAGCCACCATGAAATCGTCTTTCCCCACCATATCAGGATTAAATGGAAATGAACCGTCTGCCTGTTGTTTGGCAATAATCCGGTCGCCTTCACTTTTCATGCCTTCAATATTACTGGTAGATTGCTTTTCCCGGTTATTGAGCTGCGCCTTTGACCAATCCAATTTCTTTTTTAATTCCCTGGCCAAAGGTGTCGTCTTATTTTCCTCCACATAACGGACAAGGAATTCCGGGACATTTGGTCCTGCTTTATCCTGGGGGCGTTGTAATAATCCAAAGCCTGCGCCTTCGTGCCAGAAGTTAGTGTTGTAGGCATTTGCAATAAGACGAAGTGTTTCCTGATAACTCCATCTTGGAACAGTTGGTTCCGGCAATCCGTTTTGTTTCACCCAATCGGTGAGTGCAGATATACTGTTTCCTTCGGTCAGCCATAAATCAGCATCAAAATTGATCATTTGACCGATCTTTAATTCCAAAGGTATTTTCGCTACCACCTCATTTTCATGACTTTCGATTGTAGCATCAGGAATCATCAGGCCCATAAGCTGGTTGTTTTTACGATCGACAAAATTGGGCGATGAAAACACCGGTTGCTGCACATGCTGGCGGTAGTTGAACCATCGGGTGGCTAGCTGGTTTGGATCCCACGACATGGCAATGGCAGTTCCTTCGTAGCTGATGGCCATAACCGGGGCGGTAACTTTGTAGGGATGAGGAGCAACACGCAAAGCCCATGGATCTTTAAAGAAATTGGTACCACTTGTCCACTCATCGCCAATTGCCCAATCAACACCTGGCAGAATAGCATCGTCTTTTTTAATTCCAAAGGACGATTCTCCAACTTTTATCCATGGTCCGCGAATATAACACGCATTGTAATTTCCGGTTGATTTCAGCCGGTATTTAAGCTTGATCAACGAAGTATTTGGAACCAAAGTAATGGAAACTTTTCCTACTATAACCGGTTCGGTGAAAGGATAAACCATCCAGTTGTCGAAAGAAGTTTTGTGCAAAACATCGCGTACAACAACCGATTTAACATCGAACTCTAGCGTTTCTCCTTCACTGCTACTTGTTTTTTTTACTGATTGAGCCACCAGTTGCATAGGTATATCCTGATCGCGAAGCATGATTTCGCCCAAATGCTCGAGAACGGCCATGAATTTCCCGGAACCTGTTGAAATTTCGCCCCAGCCCCAGCCATTCAAACGTTTGAAAAACTGAACCTGAATTTTGTCGTTTTTTAACTCAACAGATTCGTTCGCATAACTGCTTCTGACATAATGAGGCTTTATGTGTTTTTGAGCTGCAATGGTATCGTTGTTATTGCCAAAAGAAGGGGAAACAAACAGAAAGCAGTCGATCCAGAAGATAAATGCGCAACTGAGCATGATTCGGTAAGCGATTGATTGTGTCTTCATTTTATCGGGATTTTATTTTTGAATAATGATTTTTTGAATTGTTGGTTTACGATTCTTTCCTGCCAATGACATCAGATAAATACCATCTTTTAAAATTCCATTTGTGTTAATTTCATTATCCTCATTCAAAGATAAAGAGCAGGAATAGCAGATTCTTCCAGGCAAATCACAAATGGTAACTGTATACTCATCATCTTCCATACCCGATTGGGATTCAACATGGAACATTCCATCACTGGAAGGATTGGGATAGATCAGCAGATCATTTTTTTTTACTCTTTGGGTTGGTGGAATATTGGTAATATCTTTAGGGGTTTTCAGATTTATTTTGACCCGGGAATTTGCGCCCAGGTTTTGTGCTATAAATGAAATTAGTATGCGCCCATCCCAGTCGGCAGGCGCATAGTAAGCGAAATGAATCTTATAGGACGAATCATTTATTACATGCACCTCATCAGCCTGAAGTTTTGTTCCCCATACCATTGCTGCATTACGGTCAGGACTGTAAATTCCTCCGTGGAATAATACTCCTTTGGCGTAAGTTCCACTCACGCGATAGTCGATACGGAGACCGCACAGGCTGTTTTTGTCGATAATTTTAAACATGCCGTCTTTTACAAAAGACACTTCAATGTCATCGGGTAGCGACTCCGCTTCCACTCCAACCTGGGAATGAGAGTTATCGTCTGTACCCATTCCTAAATAGGCCGTCCAACGTTTCCGGTCAAATTCAGCGTAGTAGGTTTTTCTTCTTCCGGGATAATAGTGTATGGTACGGATATCCTTAGCCACAAAGTTGTTATACTGATCCGGAACAAAATCTTTTAATCCGGAATTGTCGTCAATAACCATATAGACAACACCTTTTGGGGGGATTTTCCCGCTCCATGTAAATGAACCTGTATTTATATTATTTTGTGATTCAACAACCTCCAGGTTTTCATTCGCGCCACTGAAATAGCTTGCGTTTGTGGAGTCGATCCTGTACAACCTGAAATTGCCCCCGGGAAAAACTATATTATTCAGAATTGCCGAGATAGGCTGTTCTGTTGTTCCATTGTTCCAGATTACCAGGCAAGCTTTGTGCGCCGATGATGAAGCCCAGCCATTGATATACCTGTTCGAAATTACCATCGAATTTCGTTCAACCGGCATATCGGCATAAATTTTAAATGCATTAAACACGGCTTTCCGGTGTCCATCTTTACGGATTATCCCGTATGGATCATCTCCAAATGTCGATTCCATAAACTGAGCCCAGTTAATGAAGGTAACATCCGTCCGTTTCAGGATTAAATTCATCGTTTCGAAAGTCTTAGCCGCTGCGGCATAATAGTTCATTGCGGATTGTGCGCCTGCGTTTCCTCCGTTTGCGGTATTGAGCCAGCTGAATTCATCGATACATATGTCGGTAGTTTTAAATCCACGACTATCAAGTTCATTGGCAACTCCATCCATTTCGCCAGGCCAGCTTGTTCCGTCCATATAGCTGTGGAAGGAACAAAAATCGAGTGGTAAAGAATTGGATTGCACATAATCTAAAAAGTTCCCAGCTCCGGGCATAAATTCCCCGATAGCATAGGCCGGGCCTCCCACAACCGCATCAGGATCTCCTTCTTTTATTCCAAGAGCTCCATTCTTATACATTCCAAAATACCGTTTATTGAAATCATCCTGGTTTAAAAATACACCGAACAAATCAGGTTCATTTCCGATTTCGTGGAAACCAATCCGTAGTCCGGCATTTTTATAGTGCAAAGCATATTGTTTATGGATTTCTTTAAACAATTCAGGCCAGTTGGAAATGATTTCGTTCAGGTTTTTCCAATCACCGCCATCCTGCAGTGGCACAGGAATATAGCACCACGACCAGAAGGGAAGCACATTCCGGGAATTCAACTTGGTGACAAGGTCATCAAGTAGCCGGAAGTCGTATTTAATGGATGATGGGGTTCCCTGAACCACTTCCGGATTTGAAAAAGTTCCATCAGGTTTCCCAATGCTTAAATCAATTCGTAATGAATGTGCATCCAGTTCGTTGATTTTGTCCAGATCGCGGGTATAATTCGAACAGGGATTAATACAACCCGCATTGTATTGGTCAAACTTTTTGAACAGGGGTGGATCAACTTTTACCGAATAGTCAACTATTATCGATTGAGAGAAACAATGCTGTCCGCCTGATGCCAGAAATATAAATAAGACCAGTGTTTCAATAAGAATTTTCCGCATCAGTTTTTGTTGGTATTTCCATATGAATAGAAACATATTTTTGATGATGATTTACGCTAGAATTATTTGAGAAATTCAATCTTCTGCATCACTAGCCCATAATGGCTGCCAGGAGGATTGGTTTGTATTTGTATGCCATTCCAGTCGGTGGCAAAATTACCTGAATACAAAAGCCAGGCGGTTCTCCCATCGCTGCTTATAAATTTCGAAGGGATGTTCAGGAAATAGGCTTGCTCTCCGAAATTTTTCAGGTAGCTGACCAGCTTCCATTCTCCCGTAATATCTTTTGATTCAAGGATGTAAGAATTCATTTTGGAGCAGGTATTACCGCCATCGGTAACACACATCAGAAATTTTTTCAAGGGTGCATTGTAGGTGACGGTCACACAGCCCATATTGTTGTTCCATTCCAGTAAGGGTTTGATTTGTTTGAAATCATGTGTCCAAACTGGGTTTCCCTTTCCATCTTTGCCAGCATAAAATTCGTATTTCGAAATATCGTTTATATTTTCGATGGATGGTGTAACACGCAAAAGGTAGATTTGGTCACCTGTAATCCAGCTTGCATTCCAGAATCTCGGTTTTGCATCCGAAGTATCTGCACCATGAGCAACTATATACGCCTTTCCATCAGGCGAATACTGCATATTCTTCCCAAAATCAACAAAATGGGGAGAACCAATCTTTACAGGATAACCATTTAATCCGGTTTCATTAAAAAGAGGCTTTTCAGGAGTGTGCTGACATTCTTTCCATGAACGTCCGTAATCAGTTGAATACCTGAATCCAACAAACGGGCCAAGCCAGGGCCAGTTATATACTTTATCACCGTAGGGCGTAGATCCTTTGGGATCGAGACAATAGGTGCCATAATACCAAACTTTGTTGTAAACCAGGCTCCCGGAGGGATATCGTCCATGATAAGGCAATGCCGAAACATGAGCCAGACCCAGGCTGTAAACCTTCAGATTTACCGGATCATCGCCTTCAATCACAGCCTGTCCGGTTGAAGTTCGCTCAACGCCATATCCCTGGGGTACATTTCCATCAGATATGGAAAGATCTTCGCTTCCGTCAAGGCGGGGACAAATGCCATCGGTAAATGGCGAATATAATTTGTCATCATCGGCCCATGAAGGATACCAGGTATCACCAACATGAAATCCGCTTTTTATGCCAAGAAATTTAATGCCAGTAAGTTCCTTTGATTGAACAAACGGACAATCTGCCGGAGGCTCTGACCTCCAGATGAAAGGTTTGAAATGCAAGGTATCGGGTTTAGTTTGAGAAAAAGCCAAACCATTTGCAAAGAAAAATATATAAAAAGACCAGTTTTTAAAAGTTGTCTTTCTCATGATTCTTTTATTGATTCAGTTATTTTTCAACGGGCAATTTTATAATGGCTGATTTTAGCACAGCCGATTTGCAAATCACCTTAATATCTCCTTGTCCTGTTGGCCTGATTGTAAGCAACAACCTTCCTTCGTATGCTTTTCGCTTATTTTGTTTGTACAATTCATGACTATTCGGGTCGCCCGAATCCAGCCCAACCAACTCACCTGGTCCTTCAACCGAAACTTCAATGTTATCCGTGGCCTTTGGACACCTGATTCCTTTTTCATCCTGCACTTCAAGAGTTATAAAGATCAACCCGGTAGCCGAATAAGGAAGCTGCTTCACATTTTCCGGAACGAGTTTCAGTTGTTGCGGCTGACTAGCTGTATTGAGCGTATGTGTGGCAACTTCTTTCTTTTTATTATAACCTTTTGCCTCAAGTTCACCTTTTTTGTAACCAACCACATAAATAGCCTGGTACGTATCCGGATTCACTTTCTTCCTTCCAAGGCTTTTTTTGTTTAAGAATAATTCCACTTCCTCCGTGTTGCTGTAAACAAAAACGGTATCTACTTCTTTTTCAGTAAAATTCCAGTGAGAGGCTACATTGTAAGGCCTCCAATCAAATTTTTCTTTTTCCTTTAGATTCACGGCAATATGCACCATTGGCTTATCCGACCAGAACGCTTGCCAGTAGTAATACAAACTTTTTTCAAAGCTTCCTATATCAATCAAACCCCACTCCCAGTTACGGCGGGGCCATTGCAATGCTTCGCCCATGTAATCGAAGCCTACCCATAAAAAGAGACCTACTACATATGGATTGTCACGCACCTTAATCCAGTTTTCCAGGTTCTCATAGTTTTCTGTGCCTAAAAGAATGCGCTTAGGATGCGCAGCATGTTCCTCCTGATAATGATTTTTGAAATACCTGTCAGGATAATTGTACCCAGCGATATCCATGGTGTCCATAAAACCAGACTTATTTACCCAGGGAGCCCAGTCGCAGGCCGACACGACAGGACGTGTCGCATCTTCTTCTTTTGCCCAGTTCATTAGCATTTTCAGTGTTTTTGGACCATCGGCATAACGCTGATTAGGTACTTCGTTTCCAACCGAGTACATGAATACTGCAGGGATTCAATGTAACCATCCCGTATAAAGAGCAGATAATTTCATACCTGGAACAAATCGACGGCGAAGCTGCAC
>CAIWMA010000554.1 GCA_903913645.1 uncultured Bacteroidales bacterium
ATCGAAGTACGGATGAAAAAAGGAGAACAGATTGACCGCGCACTTCGCAGGCTCAAAAAGAAGCTTGACAGGGAAGGTGTGCTCAAGGAGATCCGCAACCGTCGTCATTTCGAAAAACCCAGCGAGAAAAGACGTCGCGCAGAACGCCGCCCCAGAATGGCCAGCAGCTATTGATTTGATGCTGTAAATAATTTAAAAACCCGGCTCTCAAAAAGCCGGGTTTTTTTATTTCTATTTTTGAATACAGGCTGAAAGCTTGAGCGTCAATTCTGATGCAAGTCTCAGGAATCTGAGCTAAAATTTTATTTAATTCATCCATAAATTGGATTTCATCTCCTAAATTGCTATATTGACAGACACACGTATTTTCAGTTTTTCACACCATAACCTAGCGTGAGTTTATCACGGAAAAAAATTAATATAACTCTAAGTACTTTAATACGAAATTGTTACGGCTTTAGCTTTTGTATAGACTAAAGCCATCTATTTTAATTTTCTGTTTATGGATATTGAGCCCATTTAAAGCCTCGAAGCATTTTTCTTCATGTTCGTCCATAAGTTCAATTTGATAATTCACCTGCGGTTTATTTTTCTTACCATTGTATTCCAAAATATTCGCCAAGCGTATTCCACTTAACATTTCAAGGAAATTAGTCATGGAGCCGTTATATCCAATTTCCTTAATTTTTTTCCATAATATCGTAGTCAGCATATATCCCATCACGCAAGTAAAAAAATGTATTTTAATTTTTTGATCAGTCCAGTGAAATTCAGGGGTTAATGCTAAATGAATTGGACTTTTTATATTTTTGAAAGCATTTTCTATAAAAGACTGTCCTTGGTAAGCGTTGATTATTTCAGATGAAGTCCAATTATGCCTGTTAGTCATTATTATTCTGAATCCCAGCTTATCTTCAATATTTGCTATTGCCTGTTTATCTATTTCGCACGTTATCACATAAGGCTTATTTTTTTTCTTACTCACGCCATAATCAATAAGTCGTGGAGTGGTTCCCGGCATTGAGATAATTTCATCTATTTTATTAATGAGATTTTTGCGTGTGAATTTAATGGAGCGCGGATTTGCAAGACGTTTATTCAGTTCCTCTAAAGATTTGAGTTGTTTTTCAATTGTAGAGTATATTCCCCGTAGTTGACCGGCTTTTAATTTCTCACTTATGTAAACAAGCACTGTGCGTTCTTCACCCCATATACTTCGTTTATCTCTGTAAGCGGATAATTCATTTCCATTTACAATTATTTGTTTGAAATTGTTCTCTGCATCATTGACCAGCGCTTTGTGATGAAACGGAGTTAAGGCACCCACATAGTGCATTTTTAAATTTGAAATGATTTCCAAATTCTTTTTCGCATTGCACCCTCTGTCAAAAACGATGGTGTGCATATCCACATTCATGCCAAGGTCCAGCAGGCGTTTTCTTATTTTAATAAGCAAATTTCTAAAAATAGTGGAATCATTTTTATTGCCCTGATAGGTTTCATGAAAAATAGGTGTCAAATCTTTTCTGGATACAACCATCGCCAAGCCAACTTGTCGCAAATCTGTTCTTTTTTGCTTGTTCTTGCCACGTTGAGCAATAGTGCACCTGATGTTAGTGGTATTAATGAAGGTATAAAAATTTGTGGTATCATAAAATAACGTGTCTGAATCCAACGTGTATTTATTTTTGATGTTTTCAAGCAGATTCAGTTCGATATCACCTATTTTCCCTTCAGGTAAAGAATCCATCATATCCCAGAAATGCTGACTGTCGAGTTTTGAAAAATCCATTCTGAGTAAATATGACAAGGATGTTTGTTTTGCCCAGGCATACCAGCCATCCTTACTGGTTGGTTTGCATACTCGGCCAATTGCGGCCAGAAGCAATGTCGCCCCAACTGTGAGATTATTACGAATTGGCCGGCCCGCAAAATACTTCCTTTGTGATTCAACATCATTATTAATCAATTCAACTATATTCAATTCCTCTGCTACTTTAAGCAAAACTGCAACCAATCCGTGAGAATAAGATTTAACTGTCAATGATTTACCTTTGCGATTTCTGAGTTTATTCAGCAATGAATCCGCCGTGCCAAGATGCTCAAGAACAATGGGCCTAGGTTTTCCATTCACTCTTTGAGACTGGACAATCTGCCAATACTTCCTGCCATTTACCATTTTAGGTTGGATTGATGCCATTTTTATCTCCCAAATTATTTATTAGTGTATACAATATTTGGCGCAAAAATAAATCCACAACTCTTTGCTAATAAAAGAATTGCGGATTATAAAAATCAGAATAATTATGATTTTAGAATAAACTCACGCTAGGCAGGAAAGTGTTCCCAGTGGATTCCAATTGTTGGCGAATCTGTGACAGGCTGGGAATCATTGATTGGCGACACGGTAAAGGCATAAGCCCAAGAGATATGGATATGTTGCAGTCCAGAATACCCGCTCACTTGCGATTTTCTCTTCATGTAAACATGGTTTCTCACGGGCGAAACATTTGCACACCAAAGAATCCCCAATGCCACCTATGTGTAATAAAAAAATATTGTCAAAAACATTAGATGCAAGTAATTAATAGATAACTCCTTATAAAATAGCATTTGCTTTATGAAACAAGTTCATAATTGTGTTTTTTGCAACTTCCTGCTGCAAAAAAACACTTCCAACCCAGTTCATTTCAACAGTAGCTTCATTGCTTCATCAATATCCGCCACCGGTTTGCCGCAGACGTGTTTCCTGCAAATATAGACGGTGGTTTTCCCGTCCTGCATCTTATAGTCCTTTGCGAAGTTCGCAATTTTGAAGA
>CAIWMA010000555.1 GCA_903913645.1 uncultured Bacteroidales bacterium
AGGTGCTTTTTGCCTTGGTGGTAATAAGCCGCATAACTACGATAGCATCGTACCCTTGTTCTTTAATCGTGTTCTTTACTTTGAGTGTATCCTGGCCTAATTGTTTTATAGTAAAAACAGGGTACGAAGCATGCAGAGCTTTATGGTTTGATACAATCTTATCTTCGGCAACTTTTCGGGCTGTTTCATCCTTTGCTAAAACCACTACCAGCACTTTTTTATATTGTTCCGGGGTTAATGTAGCTCCTGGCGCTCTCCAGCTGTTGATAATCGATGTAGAACTGCATCCGGCAGCAAGGATACATAATGCAAAAAAGAGTTTTTTCATATGATGATTAAAATTTAGATGATTAAACATAGTTCGAAATACCGGCAAATGCGAAACCTGTATTTTGAAGAGTGTAAAACTACAAAAAAATGCCTTTCGCCTTAATGCCCGGATGAGAAGAGTTATGGAAAAGTATCGGTGAAGGAAATTTCCGGCTCCCAACAAGAATTCCGATTCAAGGTCCTGGAATCCTTACTTCTTACCACTTACTTCTTATATCTTATTTCTTACTCCTTCCTCCCACTTCAAAATAACTTTCAAAATTAAAGCCGAACAACTTCGCCGGCTCGTAAAACCATCCTGCCTGAATGCTTTCGGATGAAAACCATCCTGTATTATCATTTTTAAGCACAATGCCTTCAGTCTGGCCGAGGTGCAGGGCTGATCCCAATTCGACCCGTACTTTTTCCCCTCCGAAGAAGGCTGAGCCTTCGTAAGCCGAAAGTAACCATGCAAAGCAGGTGTAGGATCGCCTGACCGTATTTTTGTAGCCCAGTAGCACAATATTGCCTCTGTGGTTGATACACGCATCGGTAATAAGCCCATCGGCCTGAAACTGTTCAACAAGCTGTGCCTTGTACCTGCCGGGTTCGGTTGGCACCACATAATGCCTGGTTTTCAGATCAGCCCAGTCCTTGCTGAAAAGGTGCAGCGAATCGTTATAAAACAAAAATGCTTCGCAATCAAAATTATTTTTGTTTACTGCCACAGGAAAATGAATCTGATCGGGATATATGAAATAAATATATTCCGCTTTTACGGTGTCGATCTCAAGGTTTAAGAGATCGGATTTTGCAATTTTCAATATTTGTAGGTTTTTCCTGTTGCCGGCGTTGTTCCCAAAATCACCAATGTACACATTTGAATCATCCTGGGTTAGGCTTTCCCAATCTGTATTTATTGAGTTCCTTAGTACAACCGATCGCAAAACGCTTCCGTTGGCACTATCGATCTGGTAGATTTCAGGTTGGTTTCCGCTATCGTTTAGTGTCCAAAGCTGGGAGTTAAAAAACACCAGGCCTGAAGTTTCCTTTATTTTACCGGGCAGATCGGTGATAAACTGAGGTTTATAATGTTCAACTTGATGTGTAACCTTAGTATAATTAGCCGGGGCAGAGTCCGGCGAATTTAGTGCAGAAGAGTCTGTCTGCGCACTCAGTAGAAAACTATTGAAAGTAAATAAAAACAAAAATATACCCAATGATTTTATAAGTGAATCTGCCATAGGTTCAGCTTATCGGAAATCAATAACAGCGGGTTTCCCGATTACAAAATCCGGCAATCCATAATCGGTAGTTCTGAACGGGTTGCCTTTGAAAATATTTTCCCCATGGCCCGGAATGGACGGATAAAATGCGAACGACAGCTGTATATTGCTCACAACAAGGTAATCGTTGCGTATCAATACCCCCAGACCAAATTGCGGATACATCCGGCTATGCTGAAAACCAGTTTCATAATTGCCCAGCATTCCGAAAGAAAAATTAAGAAAAGGGCCAAACCTGAATCCCAGCACATTCCATGGAGCATACGACTGAGTTTGAATTTTGAATAGTATGCGACTTGTTCCTGAAAGTTCACTGCTATTAAAACCATTAAGACCATAACCATCGTTAATATACAGCCGGTCGTAGGAGGCCCGGTTAAATCCCATGGTGAGTTCAGGCTTGGCAAACTGCCTGAATTTCCACCTCCCTATAGAAAATAAACCGGAGAAATAATCCAAACTTACCTTTAAGGTTCCTTCTGTTCTGTATGATGCGTTAATAAATGTTCCATATTCGAAATGGGTACCAAAATAGCCAAACCTGAAGAAATTGCCCCACGAATGGTTGACACCCCAATACCAGCGGTCCGTATTTTTTAACTGGTACCCGACAACAATTCCATATGTAATACCTACAGGAACATCCTCTGTGGTTCCAAAGCGGAATAAATAACTTTGCTCCATGTATTTCCGGCTCGAAATCCCCAGTCCCGATAAATAGAATTGTGCATTGGAATAATATTCCATTATATCTGGTTGCTCAACAGGTTTTTCGAGATACCTGATGCTGTATATGCGACCCGACAAGATCAGTTTTGTGGTTCTGTCGGTAACGGAACTGCCTTTAAAAACCTGCCAGGCGGCAGCTCCCCAGTAATCCTGGATATTAGCTTTGGATTGAAGATTAAGGCGTGTTGTGTCATTTTTATAAATCCACCCAGTAACTTTTTGTTGTGAAACATACGCACCACCGGCCCAGCGGGCAACAGGTGAGAAAAAAGGCCTTTCGATATTGAGCGCTTTCACGTAATTTCTGTTCTCATCAATTGCATAACCCAATCGGACACTGATGTAGGAATTTTTAATATTAGGAACAATATAATACGCCGAAAAAGCATTTTTACCATTCATATAATTCTGCCAGTACGAACCGGAGATTGTATGGCCCAGACCCCCAAGGTTTTTATCAGTAAGTTTAAACGTCAGGCTTTCGTTTGAAAGTGCCCCGTCGGGTACAATACTCCATAAGTCGCTTACACGCACAAAAACATCCACCGAATCGGAATTTTCTGAAACAGGCTCTACCGTTACTTCCACATCGTGAATATAGCTCTGGCTACGGATTAAACGTTCCGATTCCTTTACCAGCAACGAATCGAACCGCTCATTCTGATGGATAAGCATATGGTTGCGGATTACCTGGTTCTGCGATTTAATGTGTAGTGTATTACCGCTCTTTTCAAGGTAACTGCGAGGCCTTGCGCTGGTATCAGAAATAGAGAATCCAAAAGGGTCAAGTGTGGTAACATTGATATTCCTGATTATTTTTCCTTCAAAACAGGCGTATGAATCAACCACTGTATTGTTTGCTGCCGCTGCGGGCGGAGTTGCCGAAGTGATTACCGGTCGTAATAATAATTCCTGAAGTGCCTTGGTGATTTTTCGCCGGGATGAATACTCTGCAATTTTTTTGTACACTCCCGAAACATTCGTACTATCATGGTTTACCTGTGCAACAGCAACCCCGCTTGTGCAGACCATAAATAATAGAAATAATTGAATATTCCGGAGTAACATCAGTAAAGAGTTGTTTACAGGGCCTGGAAGGATATGCCTAGCAGAATAACATAAGCCTTGCAAAGATAGTCAAATTTATAGATTTTGCCTAGAGTTATTGATTATTAACTTGCAAGTCAGTGATATACGTATATGCATCATTCGTAATGAAAAGCTGCCGTGCGGTTCAGATGCTGGTTTATGCACCCGTTTATCTTAATATAATAGTTTAAAACAAGCGACTTTTAAAGTTATCCAGATGTTCTCTGAAAGGGAAAAGATATGTCAATGAATGGAATAGAGTTTTGTTCTGAAATTGATGTTCTTTCTAAATAAGCCATGCAGGTTAATTTACATTTCAAAGTCAGGTGATCTTATCCTTGAAATGCTTGCTGATGGTGTCGGTTAACATCGACTGTTGAATTGGCTTTGAGAAATAATCATTGCATCCTGCATCTAATGCTTTTTCTCTTTCTCCGGATTGTGCGTAAGCGGTTTGTGCCACTATCACAATCTCCGTATTAAACTTCCTGATTATCCTGGTTGCTTCATATCCATTCATTTCAGGCATCTGTATATCCATGAGTATCATATCAATATCAGGATTTTCATAAAGGATGTCCAGGACCTCAGTTCCTGTTTTCGCATGCAGCAATTCAGGGCTGTATTTCCGCAGCATAATAGCAATCAGCAGATCCGATGTTTCATCGTCCTCGGCTATCAATACTTTGAGAGGCTTAATCTGGTTCATGATTTCGTTTTTGATACAAGTGAGATTAAAGTTACTTTTTATTCCCGGATAATGCTTACCCGGTTTTTAAAAACAGAAAACTGAGTCTTTACTCCAGGGCAGGCTTCTGTTCTATTTTCCTTTTGGTGGGTCATTTACCAGATTTATAGAAAATGAGGGTGCCTTATAGTCCTTTTCAAGATATTGGGTCGGAATAGTGGTCATGTTGCCATCACGCTGATTCATGTAGTGTGGCGACATGATTTCAATTCCTGCTTCGTTACAGCAATCCTGAATGTTCTGATGAAGCTGCGAATAAATCTTGGCCTGTGCATTGGCTTCCCTTGTATATCCGTTGATCTGATACGAAACATAAAAATCGTCGAGGCTGGTTTGCAAAACAAACGGCTCAGGTTTTTTGAGGATCATATCGGTACGCAATGCAGCGTCTATCAATGCCCGATGCATATCTTTCCATGGGACATCATAGCCGATAGTGACGGTTGTATGAACGATTAAACCGTTATCCTTTGGTCCGGTATTGGTGGAATAGTTTGTTGTGCTGCTAAGTAATACCGTTGAATTAGGGACAGTAATATCTTCATTTTTTATGGTTCGGATACGTGTTACCAACGAGGTTTTCTCCATTACATCACCGGTAATATCGCCAATTTTCACACGGTCGCCGATCCGGAATGGGCGCATATAAGTAATAACCAACCCGGCAACCATGTTTGCAATAGCGCTTGACGAACCTAATGAGAACAAGATACCGATAAACACTGAAACGCCTTGAAATGCAGGGGAACCGGAACCAGGTAAATACGGGAATATCAAAACCAGCATAAAAGCATACAATAAAAACTTCAGAATCCTGAAGGTAGGATGTGCCCAATCCGCATGAAATCCACTAAGATGGATTTCACCCTTTTCAATCTGGTTAACAAAGTATTTTATCCCTCTTATCGTGTATTTAAAAATGAATACAATTACAATTATGGAAAACAGGTTGGGCAGAAAACCGATAATCCCTTTCCATGCTGTGCCTGCAGGACTCAAAATCCATTCGAGCAAAGTAACAGTCCACGTTTTTGTTTCGGGGAAAAGACTGAAGAGCAATGGCAGCGACAAATACACGATAAGGATGATCACAAAGATCCGCAGCAGGTTACTTGCCCGCAACACAAACTTTTCAAAATTTTCAGCCGTTAATATTTTAACCTTGTTTATTGTAAGTCCATTCAGAAATTTGTCACGGTTGCCTGTAAAAATTTTATTTATCCACCTGAATACCCGGTTAATGAGGAAAATGAGAAGACTCAATCCTGCAATAATCAACATCACCAAACAGATACGAACAAGCCAGTTGGAAAAACTATTAGCTTTCCGCTCTTCGACCAGGCAGTTTTTTATCTGCCTGAGGTATTCCTGTGCTAACTGAAAATTATCTTTGTTATAATATAAGGCATCAATTTCGGTTACTATCATTATTATCTGATCGCTGTTGTATACTATTTCAGTTCCATATTCAGATTTATTCATTTTGAGCGAATCGGGACTAAAAAACGGATCTTTATAGATTTTTAAAATCCGTTTGGTAATGCTGGATGCCCTTTCTTCAACATTGGATGAGGTAATTTTGGCGAAAACCGAAAACAACGTATCATTAAACGGAACGATGGGATAACCTTTTGCGTTCTTTTTAAGCAATTCGATCCTTTGCATCAATTCAACATGTCGCAAAGAGTCCTGATCTTCGATATTCTTTAACTTTATTTCCAGTTCTTTTGTTTTCCTGCTATTTCCAACAGCTTTTTGAAGTTCGCTTTGCAAATTCAATTTTATCAATGAATCAAGTATCTCCTGCTGCACAAGAATCTTTGCATCCGACTGATTTTCCAATACGCTATCTGAAGAAGCCGCTTCAGATTTCTTCTGCGCAAATAGACTGAAACAATTTAGTAAGAGCACTAAAATCAGTAGCAAATATTTCATTCTCATAGAACTGAATTAAAGTTTTTTACAATTTCTTGAAATCAGAAAAATCAGTCTTTCAGGAAAATAAACAGGTAATTATATCGTTTTAAAATTCTTCGCTGCGCAGTATCAGAAGGATAAAAGTACAAAATGATTTGAATTATAAACATAATCTGCTTCGTATTATGTTAAAACATAAAAAGGCCATTCCACAAGGAACAGCCTTTTTACCTGGTTAACTGCACGAAAAGCAGCTAAAGTCAGCTTTTTACAACCTAATTTAAGGAAGGTACTTTGGACTGGCCCAATACTGGGATCCGTTTGCTTTAACCCTGTTCAGGAAAATAAAACTTCCCCCTGTATTTGATAAACCGGTAATGGCGAATCCTTTATCCGGCATCTCTACTATTCCGAAACCCTGGTCGTTATCGGATCCGCCATAGGTTGGGTCAGCTGTAGATGTACCGGCAGCATCCGTCAGGATAAGATATGCATCCTGCATGCCAGCACCCTTACTATCGGTTATTCCTGTAATGGCAAACCCGCCACCAGTGGTTTCAATCATTGATGCTCCATATTCAAAACCCGAACCGCCATATGATTTTGCCCACAACTTCTTTCCGTCCAAATCCGTTTTGAGGAGGAAAATATCCTGGCTGGAACCTTCCTGTAACGAACCGCTGATTGCAATTCCATTTACTTCTCCTTTTCCATTGTCATGGGTAAGAGATATAGAATACCCAATCCCGATTCCGTATGTTTTTGACCATAGTTCTTCACCGACTGACGATAACTTCTTTAGGAAAATCTTTCCGCCATCCTGGGTGTATCCATTCAAAGAACCAGTTACGAAATATCCGCCATCCGGGGCCGCAATAACGCCATAAGCTGCGTCATTAACCGTGTCGTATGGATTTGTGCTTTTTGCCCCAAAACTTTTAGTCCACAACGTATCGCCGGAAATATTTGTTTTTACAAGGTAGATATCGCGGTCGGAGTTACTGTTTTTCTGGATGTAACCGGAAACAAGATATCCGCTGTCGGCAGTAGGTAACACATTGAAGCCTTGTGAATAGGCTGACCCGCCGTACGTCTTCGAATTAACCAACTTACCTTTAATATCAGTAATTACCAATAACATTGCAGGCGAACTCGCATTTGCCCTGTTGGTAAATCCAGCGGCAACTATGCCTCCTTTGGTTGATTTTTTTACGCTGTAAAAAGCATCAGAATAAGAGTTGCCATACGTTTTGGTCCAGAGTGTATCACCAGTTTCAGGATTAGCCATCACAAGAGTTGCGTCATACCCGTTACCGGATGTTGAATTGTAACCGGCAATCACCAGGTTGCCACCAACCAGTGCCAGGCCGTTACCGCAGCGCTGAAATTGTGGTGTGATATCCTGGGTTTTGTTGCATGAGGTCATTAAAATCACAAGAGAAAATGAAAGTAATACCAGTTTTAAGATTCGGATTTTCATTGTTATTAATTTTGCTTTTTAAAGGTCACATGCCTGCCTTGTCGGCAGACAAGGAAACGCCAGAATTTATTTTCGGAAAATGAGAAAATGTTCTCCTGGCAATTTCATGTTAATATAGATTGATGTTTTTAAAAAAGTATTGACAATTAGTTAATTGCGTATGTCGAGTTCTTTAATAAGGTTGGTGGCACCTGCATATTTATCAATTACGAAAAGCACATACCTTATATCAACACAAATAGTGCGCTGAAGTTTAGGTTCGAAAGCATAGTTTCCGCTCATGGCTTCCCAGTTTCCATCAAAAGCCAGGCCGATAAGCTGGCCATCACCATTCAGCACCGGGCTTCCGGAATTTCCGCCGGTTATGTCGTTATTGGTCAGAAAACCAACAACCATTTTCCCATTTTCGCCGTAGCGGCCATAATCTTTTGCTTTATAAAGCTGTTTCAGTTTTTCCGGCACCACGAATTCAGGGTTCGATGGATCTTCTTTTGCCATTACGCCATCGAGGGTAGTAACATAATTGTAATCTACGGCATCGGCCGGGCTGTAATCGAGCACTTGTCCATAGGTAAGCCGCATTGTACTGTTAGCATCAGGATAGAATGTCCTGTCGTTTTGCATCTCACGCAAGCCTTCTACAAAAACCCTGCGACCTTTGGCCAGCAATTCGTTCGAAGGTTTTACCAGGCTGTCGATAATGGCAGTGTTTGCACTAAAAGCTTTGAACAAAAGCCAGGCCGGATCTTTTTGCAGCGCTTTCAATTTTGGATTTGCAAGGAAAAGATCCACTTTCGCCTTTCCACTGAAATTGGTTTTGCTGAAAACTTCGCTGGCATACGCTTCGAAATTTCCTTTGTATTTAGCGTGTATTTTTTCGAGGTAAGCAGGCTGCATTTCTTTGGGAACATCGTTGTAGTATAGTTGCAGCATGGCAGCCAGCATTTTAACGTCGGTAGCCATGTTATAGTCTTTGAAATATTTTTCGGAAGCTTCGGTAATTTGTTTGGTTAACGTTTGCACCTGTTGCTGATCTGGTTTCGGTTTGGAAAGTTCATCAGCCAGTTTGTTAAAATTCCTGGAAAAAGCGATTATCTCACATCCCTGCATAATAGCCTCGGAATTATACCGCACTGCAGCTTCGTATTTATTGATGGTTTCGTATGATGTGGAAATGTTATTCAGTGCATCACCGTATTTTGCACTCCGGTCTTTATCCAGGTTGGTCCATTTTATAAACTCATCCTCGAGTTCCTTTTTCCTGTCGTACACCGCCAGTTGTTTCAGCCCTTTATTCTGACCAATATAAAACTTCCAGTAGTTTGCAGATCCTGCAAATTTAGCGGCATATTTTATACGTACTGCAGCATCGGCAGCCATGTCGTCGCGAAGGATGTCAAGTTTTTTGGTGCGGATTTTAACTACCATAGGGTTGTTTTTCTCCAAAGCCCATTTGATTGTGTATGATGTTGCATAGCGGTCGGTTCTGCCAGGATATCCCATAATCATGGCATAATCGCCTTTCTTTTTTTCTTTTATCGAAACAGGTAGAAATTGCTTTGATTTTAATGGAACATTGTCGGCAGCGTATTCGGTAGGTTTGTTGTCCTTATTGGCATAAACTCTGAAAACCGAGAAATCGCCGGTATGCCGCGGCCACATCCAGTTATCGGTATCGGCGCCGAATTTGCCTATGGATGTAGGAGGAGCGCCTACAAGTCTTACGTCTTTATACACTTCATAAAGGAAGAGATAATATTCGTTACCGTTAAAAAATGCTGTGGTACGGGCATCGTATTGAGTTCCTTTAGTATTTTCGGACTCTATTTTTTTTGAGTTTTGCTTTATCTTATCAGCACGTTCAGCTTCAGTCATGGTATTGGTAACACCAGCCAGTACTGCCGCGGTTACATCCTGAATGCTGACCAGGAAACTGGCTTTCAACCCCGGAGTTGGCAATTCTTCTTCATAACGTGTAGCCCAGAAACCATCGCTCAGGTAATCGTGATCTACAGTGCTATGTGATTGGATTGATCCGTATCCGCAATGGTGATTGGTAAATATCAAACCGTTTGGCGATACAATTTCGCCGGTACAACCTCCTCCAAAGATAATAATTGCATCTTTTAAACTTGAGTGGTTAATACTGTAGATTTCTTCGGCTGTGAGATGCAGTCCTTCTTTCTGCATATCCACATAATTGAGCCGCTGAACAAACAATGGCAGCCACATGCCTTCGTCAGCACGACTTTGGAACGAAGCAACAGATAAAAGGGTTAAAAGTACGAGTGTGATTTTTTTCATAAGTGATTATGGTCTAATAATGGGTCAGTAATTTATGGGTTGGTTGTATGAAGTTTTAAAAAAAAGGATTCGGGTCTTAAAAATTATTGCTCAAAATCCATTTTTGAGGTTAGAACAATGGCTAAATACCACGGGCTAAAGCCTTCCGGACTCGCAGCCTGGTTAGTAATTTTTCTTTTACATTGTTCAAGGCACATCTAAACGTATTGCTCGCCTTTTTCGTTTCGCACGGCATCAACGTAGCTTCGAATGTTCTGTTCGTCGGTGCGTTTACAAATGAGCAGTATGCCGTTGTCTTCCACCACGATCATATCATCTATACCCTGTATTACAGCAACCCTGTCGGTAGGCAGGGTTATAATACAGTTGTGCGTATCGTAAATAAGTGGCTTTGAGCCTATCAGCGAGTTACCGTTTGTGTCTTTATCAGAAGTGTCGTAAAGTGAGCCCCAGGTTCCCAAATCGCTCCAACCGATATCGGCTGCAAGTACAAACACATTATCGGCCTTTTCCATAATGCCGTAATCGATGGAAATGCTTTTGCAGATTGTATACGCGCTTTCGATATATGTTGGCTCTTCTTCGGTATAATATATTTCGGAGCCTTCCTTAAAAAGGCTGTTCAATTCCGGCAGGTGTTCCTCAAAAGCTGCCAGAATGCTTTTAATCGACCAGATAAATATTCCTGCATTCCACAGGAAATCACCACTTTGTAAAAATGATTCTGCCAGTTTCAGATTAGGCTTCTCGGTAAATGTTTTTACTTTCCGAAACCTGCAATCGGGCTGATAGGCATGCGATTCGTCAAATTGAATGTACCCGTAACCGGTATCCGGCCTGCTTGGATTTATACCAAGGGTAATCAACCAATCGTTTTTGGTTGCAGCCTGCAAGGCACAAAGCAATGTTTGTGTAAAAACCTCTTCTTTCAGAATGATGTGATCGGAAGGAGCCACAACGATACTGGCATTAGGGTTAAGTTTATAAATTTTATGTGTAGCATAGGCAATACACGGAGCGGTATTACGGCGCATAGGCTCGCACAGAACGTGATCGGGAAC
>CAIWMA010000556.1 GCA_903913645.1 uncultured Bacteroidales bacterium
GTGATCTTTTTTCTATCGATTTCCATTTTCGAGAACGTTTGCTGGTCTGCGATATGCTTTTGTCTAACTAGTTAATAACATCATTTATATCCTACACTTATCCTTTTATCATTCTTTCTTTCCTTATCTTCCAGATTAACTCTCATTATCAATAACCCATCCCTGCCTCTTTCCCCTTTAGGATAATCTGATCCCTATGTCTAGCAATATTTCTTTTTTCGGTAGTAAAACAAATAGCAATACTATCAAATAACCATAGAGCACGAGCGATAAATAAGTAATAAGAAATACAACAAATACAGTATACAAATATATGTTATTTGTGTTATTATTCAAAACAAAAGCATCTTTATAAAATGTAAAAGACAGGGCATAACCTCCCTTGCTTGCGCACGTATCATACGCGTGCATGGGAAACTACCTTCACAAGGTTAAAAGAAATACTTCCAATATTGATTTCATTCCCTTGCTTGCATCTCCCGACGCGTGACGGTGTAGTTTATACCGACACGCGTAACAAACGCGCGCCAGCTAAGGCATTTCATATAATTTATATCGAAATATGTTAAATATATAAAAAATGAGTATATATTTGTTAATAGTTACCTTAGGATAAATCAGAAGAAATATTGGCAAATTTAATAACCTAAAGAAATAAATCAATCTACGCTATTTGTAGCATGCCAGCGAAAAATCAATAATCACAATAAACAGTTCATATAATTATAAACATTTAAAAACAAAAACATGAAAAAAGTAATTGTTTTAGGTATTATGTTAAGTGTTAGCTTATTGGGATTTACCCAGAATGAATTTAAGCCGGAGCAGACTGTTGCTTACCCCTTTAAAATTACCTCTAAAAACATTAATCCAAGCCATACGCTGGTGCTTGTTACCGATAACAAGCAAGTAGCCATGATGGATGCGGTAACATGCAAGGTTAAATGGTCAATCGGCTTGAACGATAAATTCAAAATCGAAAAAGCGGAATGGTGTGGGTTTTCTACTGAGAATGACTCCGTATGGATCGTTTACAAAGAAAAGAATGAAAGAAAAACATTAACCTTAAATCCTCAAACAGGTGAAAAAGTAGCAGGGCCTGTGGTAGAAAAACCTAATGCAGACGAAAAATCCAAATCAGGTGAGAAAGGTAAATTGCTTGATATAAAGCATAATTATCCGTTCAACGAAAATGGAGTAACCGTTAGGATAAATTATAAAATGAAGCTTATGGCTAATGTATTTTCAAGTTCCGATTATGCACTGACTGTACTATGCGATGGCAAATACAAATGGAGTCAAACCGTGAACGCCAAAGTAATGCCTGCCCTGATCTCCCCTTCAAGCAAGAAACTGGCTGACTTTCTGACAGCATATGTTCAGGGCGACAAACTCTTTATTGTGTACGATGGCTTTTCGGTGTTAGACCTTGTAAGCGGGAAAATTTTATGGACAAGCGGGTTTGATTATGTGAATGCCGACTTAGGTTTAACCAAACTCACACAGCAATATCCCAAAGCCCCATTCCCTTATTGCGACGGTAAGGTGGTGTATGTAACCGATATGCATGATAATGCACGTAAATTAAAAGCTTTGGATGCAGGTACCGGAAAAATGATATGGGAAAGTGAAAAATACGATAAAGATGCAATGGTTTCGAACATGTATTTTGTAAACAATACAATAATTAACCAATTTGGCGGGCGTATTTTTACTCTAATATCGAAAGTAAGCAGCAATTCAGAAACATATATTTCGGATTATGCATTTCCTACCGACGGGGGTTTTAAAAGCTATGATGCCACATCGGGTAAATTGCTTTGGACCACTTTTGATAAAGCTGAATACTCTGGTTTAAAGAAAAGGACTACCAATTCGATTGTAAAAGATAACATCATTTATGTGGCCACTGAAAAGGAACTTTTTGCAATAGATGCCTTAACAGGCAAACTGAAACATTCCACCCCGCTTTCGAAGTTTGATATTGGTGTCCCGAAGGAATTATCGTTTTTGAACGATAACTTATTTTTATATTCTACCGAGGGTTTCGCAATGCTTACAACCGATGGCAAAGTAGTTTATAATACTCCTACAAAAGAGATATTTACATACGATGTTATGGGCAAAATTTATGTTGTGTGGATTGGTGATGATATCTATAATCTGAATTCATTCCTGTGTTTCGACCCCTTAACAGGAAAAATTGCAGGCAAGATGAAAGATACTGCCTATCCCTATTTCTCTGAGAGCGGAGATGCTTTTATTAAGTTCGACGGGAATAAAGAAATGCTCAGGTTCAAAATTTAT
This sequence comes from uncultured Bacteroidales bacterium, assembly GCA_903913645.1. Lineage (GTDB taxonomy): Bacteria > Bacteroidota > Bacteroidia > Bacteroidales > UBA4417 > UBA4417. The sequence continues at coordinate 2,308 of CAIWMA010000556.1, forward strand.
TAATTGCAGCAGTTAATAAGGTGTGTTGAAATTTATTTTAAATCAACCATTAAATTTTAATCTGCAATTTTACAATGAATTAGAATAATTAGTTAAATTTTAATTCATAAAAATTAAAAACCGGACTTCCCATGTGCAAGTCCGGTTTTTTGCATTCTCCCGTACTGGTGCGTGTTCCGTCGCGCGACGGTGCATACATTGTTACTTTCCTTGCCCTCCCTCGCTGGCGCAGATTTGTAACTTAGCGGAGCGATCTCATCCCGCGCAGCGGGGAAGTTTATACCGCCCACGAAAGTGATTCGTGCAGTAGCGGGGGGCTTCAATTATGTTTTCAAACCGCCATTTGTTAAAGCCTTTGTGAGCACCAGTATTTTTTTTAAGAACATTGTAATATCATCCAGGTCTTATTAAAGTCCTTGTTTTTTAAATCTTCTTTTTTTATCCAAAAGTACAATCGTCCAACATCACCCCACATCATTCCGGTTTTTACATCCTCAGAGTCAATTTGTAATAATAGTATCCAGTTATATGCACCCTTTTTTAATTCTTTTGCTTTAGGGTCATTATAGCCAGATGCGTCGCCGCAATATAATCCATTAGTCACCAACTGACATTCAAGTCCCATTTCATTTTGAATAGTATTTGCATATCCAAGCATTTTATTAATAATATTATCCTGCGGCAAATTTAAATATTGGTCTATTTCTTTTCCCGAGAGGGTTTCAGTTACAAATTCATGCTCCCAACCTGGTAACGAAACAGTTGTTTTAAAATCTAATTTACACTCATTAAATCTGGAATATTCAGGTAAATTAACTGGGAATTCCCGTCTATCTATATTTTCATTCCCGGGGTTATAATACACCATGAATTTATCAGAATCTTTCGGGTCAAATCCCCAGGCTTCCTGCTCTGCCGAATAAAAGAAATATAAGATTCCATTAGCAGGTAGCAGATCGTCAGTATCAAATGACTTAATCTCTTTAAAATTTATTTGTGCGATAAATGACAAAGGTTTACCATTATTTTCTTTGAACCAATCAACTTCTTTAGGTAAATCAGGTTGTCCACCAATTTTTGATAATCCTGGCTCTTTATGTTCTGTATCCGATTTTGAAGTTATTATCCGTATCTCGTTTCTCAATAAGGGTTCAAATTTATCCCAATGTTTACTTAATCCCACCTTTTGGAATTTATCCTTTAATGCGGTTGAAGTAAGAATTTCATTTATGTCAGACTCAACACCAACTTGATTATTAATCTGATTATTGGATGACTTTTTAAAAAGCGATTTTCTGTTAAGTAAGCCAAACACTATTATTATCGTAAGACAAACCCATATAATTGTGCTCATAGTTTTATGTTTATTTCTGTCGATAATATTGGTGCCAGCGGGGGACAAATTGGATGGTTTGAACCGGCACGGATTATTCGCTTCGCTCATGAGATCGCTGCGCTTAGTTATTCGCTTCGCTCATGAGATCGCTGCGCTAAGTTATTCGCTTCGCTCATGAGATCGCTGCGCTAAGTTACTCGCTACGCTCGTGAGATCGCTGCGCTAAGTTACTCGCTACGCTCGTGAGACCGCTGCGCTAAGTTATTCGGCTTCGCCTTATGAAATCGCTTCACTAAGTTACAAATCCACGGAAGCGGGGGGGCACACGTCTGGAGACGCGCCAACCTGGGTATAGTAGTTGCATGTAAGCGGTTTGTTATTTTTTATCTGTTATCAAATGCATTGTAAATATATCAATAGGTTTTTTGATCCGTAGCTGTTAATCTTGATATGCTTATTGCTTAATAAGTTTACTTGTTTTAATTGCCTTTTTGTCAGTTACTTTAATTAAATAAATCCCTTTTGCTAAACTGCTTACATCTATTTTTTCGCTCCTGGATTTTGCGAATCTGTTTATTAATAGCTTACCATTTAAACCGAAAATTGAAATTATGGAATTTGGGATTAATTCGTTTATTGTTAATTCATTTGTCACCGGATTTGGAAACATTGAAACAGATTCTTTGGTAATATCATCTATTCCGGTTGTTCCAACATCTTGCGTAATTGTTATAGTAAGGGTCGTTACTCCAGCTCCTTCAACTGTAACAATTGCAGTTCTGGTTGAAGCGGTTGGGTTTGCTTGTGCTGTTAATGTAATCACAGTATTGTTTGAACCGGCACTATTGCTTAAAGTTAACCAGGATTGATTGCTCGAAACATGCCAATCAGTATTAGAAGTAATAGTAAACGTTTTAGTGCTGTTGTTCGGTGCTGCAATAGTTAAAGCGTTTGTTGATACAGATAATACAAACGAGACCAGGGAAGAATAAATATTTTTAATGCCTCCTAAGAATAGTTTACCTGTTGATGTATACGAAAGCGTATTTAGCGATATGCCATCAAAATAAGAAATATTTGTCCACGACTGACCATCATCGCACGAATAGGACAACCCACCGTTTTTATTCATACTGAAATATGCTTTTGCAAATGGAATATATTTTATATTTTGATAAAAATTACTTGTCGAAATGCTGTCCCAGTGTTCGCCCCCATTGCTTGTCTTGTAAATTTTATGGTTAATTCCATCATTTGAACAATATGAAATCAATCCATTGTTTTCATCTTTGAAATCAAAAGTAATAACCGAATCAACCGCATTATGAAATGGCGTATTGATAGCTTTCCAGGTTAATCCTTTATCGGAGGATTTAAAAATTCGTGCTGAACTGGTAAGAAACCAAATTGAATTATTACTGGTTCTGTAGGAATTCTGAGAATTATACATTCCATCATTATTTCCGGCAGGCATATTAGCATCAGCTACCCGGTTCCACTGATTTCCACCATTTGCTGTCGTGTAAATTTCGAAATTCGGCGAGGCATCACCAATAGCAACGCCTTCGTTTTCATTCCAAAAATATATAACATCCGGAAATAAGCTGTTTTGATTAAAACCCGAAGTTTGTTTTGTCCATGAATTACCAGCATCTGTAGTTACATAAATCCCTTTCGAATCGCCCTGACATACAACATAATACGCTTTTGTTTTATTGATAGCGCATACACCGCCAACCGAATGAGGGAATCCGGATATAAGAGGCATAGATTTTGTTTTCCATGTAGCTCCGGCATTTGAAGTAATAGAAATACTATCGGCATTCGCGTCTTTAACCCACACTACTGTATCGTTGGCAACACTTATATCATAAGCCCACGAATCTTGCCCAAATTTTGATGAACTCCATTGAGTTTTAACAAACGATGGTAAACAATCATCAAATTCACAGGCACCGATATCTGCCTTATTAATCCGGGAATGCCCTCTTTGGTCGAATTGCGGAGATCCGTTACCCTCGGCAGGTAATGCGTCAACTGCAGAGCCGATTGCATCCAGGTCGCAAACGGGTATCCAAAAGCTTTTATCTAATCCAACATATCTAGTAACACCTAAAAGCTTAAAACCTGGATTAACATTGAAAATGTCGGTTGCAGAAGCTCCATCAGCAATAGAAATAGTTTGGTCAAAAATATTATAGCCGCCTGAAATAAACGTACTATTAGCATCCCCGGTTAAATCCCTGTTGTCATCATCATAAAATATGGAATTTTTTATGATGAGTTTTGAATTGTTCAGACTAATAGTTGAAGTATTTACGGTTACCGAACCATAATCCGGAGCAGGTCTAAAATAAGAGAAGTGATTGTAGTGTTCACAGAAAGTACAATTTGTAACGTTGATATTGCTATTTTGCATATAGATTGCCGTGCCCTTGCCAATATAAGGATGAGAAGCTGAAAAATTACTCCCTACTGAATTCCTATAAAATGTACAATTTACCAGGTTCAATTCTCCTGCTAACTTGTAAATGGCACCACCGGCTCCGGTATATACCGGGCCTCCGGATTGAAGACCGGAAAAAGTGCTGTTTGAAATATTTAACACTCCGCCGTAACTGGCAATCGCACCACCATTTTGTCCATATTGAATGTTAGGATAGTAATGTACATATCCTCCATATCCTTCGGTATTGAAATAGCATAAGTTAATATTAACCTTTGAATTTGTATTTCTTATTAAAATTACGCCACCATCGGTATTGTAAGAAACTGTATCCCCGATGTGAAAACCTGTTTTGAATAAATTACAGTTATCAATATTAACAGTAATTGTTGAATTTCCCGTAATTTCAAAGATTCTTGGGAAAATTCCGTTTGCACCTCTTCCTCGTATAACCAGATTTGGATTTCCCTTAATAGTTTGTGATTTATTAATGTCTATCTTTTCTCCTAAAATAATTTGAGTAAGACTATTATCGAAAACAATTGTATCGCCACTATGAGCTTTAATAATCGCATCGCGGAGAGAGCCCGCAATACTATCAGTGCCGGTAGTAACAACAATTTTTTGACCAAAACCTTTGAATGAAACAATTATCAAAATAATTGTCATTAACAATAATCTTAGAGTTTTCATCTTTTTAAAAATTAATTTTCGTTTTTCTACTATGGCCCATAACGGCCGACGCTCTGCCAAGTGCTTAATTAAATTGTTGCTCAACTGCCGGCTAGTACAAATATATGTAAAGATTTCAAATGTATCACCGATCACGAAAAACCTCAATTTATTGTAGACTAATTTGTACCGGCACGGATTACTCGCTACGCTCGTGAGACCGCTGCGCTAAGTTACTCGCTACGCTCGTGAGATCGCTGCGCTAAGTTATTCGCTTCGCTCATGAGACCGCTGCGCTAAGTTACTCGCTACGCTCGTGAGATCGCTGCGCTAAGTTATTCGCTTCGCTCAGATCGTTGCGCTAAGTTACTCGCTACGCTCGTGAGACCGCTTCGCTAAGTTATTCGGCTTCGCCTTATGAAATCGCTTCACTAAGTTACAAATCCGCGCCAGCGGGGTTATTATAACTCAATACCCTAACAATACATTATGGGATGAGGACGATACGAAATCCTATATCACTGTCGGCAGTGTATGGTTGTCCGTGATTTCGAAAAGCCGAGCGGCAGTCCTGAGCTTTCGAATAAAAACTGCCACCTCTGATCACACGACCCAAGCCAATTGCAGGGCCTGTAGGGTTGGATTGTGCAATACCAGGATAATCGTCATACCAATCGCTGCAGAATTCAGATACATTCCCATGCATATCATACAATCCAAAAGCATTGGCAGGATATGTGCCCACGGCCTGAGTTTTATGAGTAGTAGTATTGGTGTTAGTACAATTGCTATAAGGTTGAGCCCAATCGTAATTTGCCTGTGCGTTGCTTAAACAGTCACCAGCGTTAAAAGGCGAAGTGGTATTGGCACGACAGGCATATTCCCATTCGGCTTCAGTTGGTAAGCGTCCGCCTTTGTAAGTTGCAAATTCAACTGCTCCATACCATGAAACAAATATTACAGGATGGTCTTCGAAACCAGCAGCAGGTATCCACTGGTTGTTGGTATAATGCAGGCCCCAATCGTAATTATCGACACTGGCTTCAATCAGGATATTTGAAGGATATGCTCCCTCGGCGTAATAACCATTACTACCAATGCTTTTGGCATTCAGAAAGGCTGCAAATTGAGCGTTCGTTATTTCGTATTTGCTCATTTTAAAAGCATTTAAGGTTACCTGATGCTGGGTTTCATTATAGTGACCTATTTCGCTCACAGGACTACCCATAGTAAAAGTACCGGCAGGAATTTGAACCATAGTAATGGCTAACGGGTCAGAATTTTTTTCATCTTTCCTACATCCGGCTAAAAGGGAAAAACAAACTCCCAATATTAAGAATCGGAATATCAATGAACTATTTTGCTTTGTCATGTTTATAAATTAAAGTGTAATAATCATTTTATTTATTTCTCTTCGGTTACGCTGTCTTTCTGTGATGCTTCAAAGCAAATTTAATTATTATCATTATATGGCACGAAAGTATTTGTGCGGCAATGGGGTTTATTCCGAAACGCGTTGAAAACACGCGCCCAATGCTATTAAGTTAAGAGAAAAGCATAAAATTTGAACCGAAGAACCGCAAAGAAATTTTGCGATTAACGGCTTTGCGGCACTTTGCGTTAAAAACTCTTATTAATAAAATTCCTTAACTTAATAGCATTGAACGCGCGCCAGCTTGGGGGGCTCTATTGTATTATTTACGTTCATCCAATTAATGTTTAATGGCTTTAACAGGTAATTATTTTTTGTTTCATAATAAATATATCTTATCAGACTTTATATATGTACTATTCCTTTGTATATTTGAAGTATAACAATTGAAATATCAATCAACAGAAGAGATTGTTTATTTTTTCGATTTTATTCATATCTTCGATTTGTTTGATAGTAATATGTGATAAAATTTAGCTTGTTTTAGGAAATGACAAGAATTATAAAGGATATTAGGCGGGTATAAGGATTATATTAAAAAGAAAAGGCGAGTTGCCCCGCCTTGAATGTTTTCACAACGGAATAATCCTTATTGTGAATTGCTTTAGATTGTGATGCAAATATAAGTTATAAAACACATAATTATACATAGTATGAAAAAAATATTAGGACTTGATTTGGGCTCTGCGTCTGTAGGTTGGGCCGTTATTTTGGAAGATGATGAAAATGAAAAAACTAAAAATGAGATATTAGGTTTGGGGAGTCGGATTATTCCTTATGAAGGGACGGAGGGGAAAGATTTTGCTAAGGGAACTGGCGAAAGCCGGAATTCGGAACGTACCAAAGCGCGTACGGCTCGTAAGGGATATGATCGTTACCAATTACGGCGAAAACTGCTTATTGATATTTTAGTAAAAAACTCCATGCATCCTGATGCAATCCTTAAGGCCCTTCCTAAAAATAAATTGTGGGAACTTCGAAATAAAGCTGTAAATCATCCCATTTCATTACCTGAACTTGGTCGTTTGTTACTTTGGCTAAATCAAAAACGGGGGTATAAAAGTAGTAGGAGTGATGCTAATTTAGATAAGAAAGATACGGAATATGTTGCTACTGTAAAAAGTAGACATGAGAAAATAAAAGAGAACAATCTGACTATTGGCCAGTTTTTTTATAATGAGCTAGTTGAGAATGAATTCTTCAAAGTGAAAGAAAACATTTTCCCTAGAGAGGCATACATAGAAGAATTTAATACGATCTGTAAAAGACAGCAACTAGAATATCAAGAAACTCTAACAGATGAATTGATAGATAAAATCCGTAGTGAAATTATCTATTATCAAAGGCCCTTGAAATCTCAAAAGGGATTGGTCTCCGTTTGTGAGTTTGAAGGCTTTTGGACAAAAGGCAGTGATGGTAAAGAGTATTTCGTAGGACCAAAGGTAGCTCCAAAGAGTTCGCCATTATTCCAGTTATCGAAAATTTGGGAGAATATCAACAACATTAAACTTGGGTCACGAAACGGAGGTGAGTTTGTGCTGACAGTAGAGCAAAAACACGAAATATTTCAACACTTGGATAATAACGAAAAGCTAACCCAAACCGATTTACTAAAAATATTGGATTTGAAGAAAGAAAATTGTTTTGTAAATAAGCAATTGGTAAAAGGAATAAATGGGAATATAACCAAACATGCAATTCGTCAATGCCTTGGTAATACACTTAAGTATGAACATCTTTTTGAATTAAAACTAAATGTTATTCAAACTGAAGATGAAGGTTTCTTGTACGATGCAAAAACTGGTGAAGTACTTGGCAGTAAACCTAGTAGAATTATAGATCCGTTAATTGAAAAACAAATATTTTATCAATTATGGCACACCATTTATTCAATTCAGGACCAAATTGAATGTAGTAAAATATTGCAATATAAATTTAAAATTGACAAGGATGTAGCTGACAAAATAGCAGCAATTGATTTTGGCAAACATGCATTTGGGAATAAGTCAGCAAAGGTAATTCGCAAAATTCTACCCTATTTAATTGAGGGTGATCTATACAGTCAAGCAATGAGTTATGCCGGATACAATCATTCCAATTCGCTTACAAAAGATGAGAACCTCAAGCGAAAACTATCTGATCAATTAAAACCAATTGCCAAAAACTCTTTAAGGCAGCCGATTGTAGAAAAAATCTTGAATCAGATGGTTAATGTAGTTAATGCGATAATTGACAAATATGGCAAACCCGACGAAATTCGTGTTGAGTTAGCGAGAGAACTTAAGCAGAGTAAAGATGAACGCAATGAGACTGATAAGTTCATGGGTAAACGTCAACGCGAAAATGAACAAATAGCGAAACGACTTGCAGAGTATGGTTTACGTTCAACCCGCAATAATATAATTAAATGGCGGCTTTATGAAGAGATTGATAACGAAGAGAAAAAGCTCAATGCAGTATGTGTGTATTGCGGACAACCAATATCTTTATTAGAGGCAATTAAAGGGAATGATGTTGATATTGAGCACATTATTCCAAAATCAAAGCTTTTCGATGATTCTCAAAGCAACAAAACGCTTGCCCACAGGCATTGTAATAAAGATAAAAACGATCGAACTGCTTTTGATTTTATGGCAAGTAAACCCAGTTATGTGTTTAATGAATATGTTGAACGGGTAAATAATCTGTATTCGAATCATATAATTAATAGAGCGAAAAGGGATAAGTTGTTAATGACGGAGAGTAAGATCCCAGATAATTTTATTGATCGGCAGTTACGTGAAAGCCAATATATTGCAACAAAGGCACGTGAAATATTGCAAACAATTTGCCACAATGTTTGGTCAACTAGTGGAACCGTAACTGCTGAATTACGCCATCTTTGGGGATGGGATGATGTTACAATGAACCTTCAAATGCCGAAGTACAAAGAAATTAATCTGACCGAATTTGTTGAATGGGAGAGCGATCATGGTAGGAGCAAGCACAAAAAAGAAATAATAACCGGTTGGACAAAACGCGATGATCATCGCCATCATGCAGTTGATGCCTTGACTATAGCATGTACTAAACAAGGTTTTATACAAAGATTCAACACATTAGCTGCCAGTAAAACAAGGGAAGATATGAAATTTGTTGTTGATAGTCGTTCCATACAGTTTAAAGAAAAACTTTCATTGTTAGAGAAATACATAGTAGGTGAACAACCTCTTTCAGTAAATGAAGTAGAGTGTGCAGTTAGCAGTATACTAATTTCATACAAAGCAGGAAAGAAAGTTGCTGTAGTTGGTACAAGGAAAATTGGAAGAAGAGGAAATAAAAAAGTGGTGCAAACAGGAATAATTATTCCCCGGGGTCAATTGAGTGAAGAAAGTGTTTATGGTAAAATCAGGTCCATAGAAGAGAAGAAACCACCATATCTTTTTGAAAACCCTCACTTAATTGTTAAACCTTACATTAAAAAATTGGTTGAAGAAAGGATTTTGAAATGTGATGGAGATTTTAAAGCAGCCCTTTCATCCTTGAAGAAACAACCTATTTACTTAGATTTAAAAGAAAATATTATATTGGATTATGCAACATGCTTTCGGGAAGAGTATGTGATTAAGTATAATGTAGATATTAATTTTAGCAAAGTTGAAAAGGTGATTGATGGAGCGATAAAGCAAATTCTTCAAGCCCGATTGGATAAATTTAACGGAAAAGCAAAAGATGCATTTAAAGATGTCCAACGGTTAGATAAAACAATAATGAAATGGTACGAAGATGAAGGTTTGGCTCGCCCAATTAAATCAGTTAGATGTTTTACTGGATTATCTGCAGTAGTGCCGGTTAAAAAAGATCAACTTGGTAATGATATTGGGTTTGTGAAACCAGGTAATAACCACCACATTGCAATTTATTCAGATGAAGAGGGCAATAAATTTGAACATGTATGCACATTCTGGCATGCTGTTGAGCGCAAGAAGTATGGTATTCCTGTGATAATTAAGAATGTTGCTGAAGTTTGGGACAAAATTCAATTGCAACCCGAGGGCATTTATCCGGAAAGTTTTTTAGAAAGACTTCCAAATATGAATTGGAATCTAATATTAAGTATGCAGCAGAATGAAATGTTTGTTTTAGGTTTAGAAAAAGATGAAATTACAAAAGCAATATCAAATAATGATTATAGAACTATTAGCGACAAATTGTATAGGGTACAAAAAATGTCTATTAAACCAAGTAGCGGTCAAATTGATATCGTCTTCAGACATCATTTGGAAACCCAGATAATAGATGATACAAATACAAAAACAAGTAAACGTTTTATTAATGTTCAGAGTCTTGGTGCTATTTTTAACTTATATCCATTCAAACTCAAAATTGACCGCTTAGGCAATATCTCAAACTAAACTTCGCAACCGTAATCAAGTTAGGGTGCGACTCCAAGTCACAAAGTAACTAGCGATAGAATCCAACTGAAATAGTATATTAGCAGTTAAGAGAATGTATTTTGAACCCGGCGGCATATACCATATTTATAACCAGGGCAATAACCGGCAGCTGGTGTATTACAATCGTGAAAACTATATTTATTTTCTTCGTAAGTTGAGGATTCATATTATGCCTTTTGCCGATGTACTTGCATGGTGCCTTATGCCGAATCATTTTCATTTGATGGTTGAGGTAAGGGAAGTGGAGGTTGAGTGCATTGCCCCGGCTTTTAGTGAGGGTTTCACTTTAAGTGAAGCCCTCACTAAGCCAAGTGAAGTTCTCACTAAGCAGAAGCCAGTTAAAACTGACCTAAATCACTCAATTGGTATACTGCTACGCTCATACACCCGCGCTATCAACGCGCAGGAAGATCGCACCGGCTCCCTTTTTCGCAAAAAAACCAAAGCAATCTGTCTGAACGAGATCAACGGAATTTCTTCCCATTGGTACACTTCATTCGGAGTAACATTTATGAAAGTTGATATTCCGGAATACCAATATCAACAGGTCTGTTTCAATTATATTCATCAAAATCCCGTAAAAGCCGGATTGGTTGTAAAAGCTGAAGATTGGGAGTTCTCATCTTATGCTGACCTGGTAGGAATGCGTGGTGGAACATTTGTTAACAGGGAAAGGGTGGAGGAACTGGGATTACTATGCGGATAGAATGCTTTTAGTGAGGGCTTCACTTGCTGATAGTGAGGGCTTCACGCAAAGTAAACCCCCACTAAAGCAAAAGCTTATGATAAAACGTACCCTTTATTTTGGCAATCCCTGCTACCTGAAGAAAAAGGATATGCAGATGAATATCGAATTTCCGGAAAAGGAAAACAAGCCTCCGGCATCCGTTCCTATTGAAGATATTGGGATTCTTGTTCTTGACAGTCCGCACATTACTCTGACAAACGCATTAATTGCCGAGCTTAACCAGAATAATGTGGCTGTGATCAGTTGTGATGCACAGCATTTGCCTTTCGGGTTAATGCTCCCAATGTTTTCGCATCATGCGTTTACTGAGAAAATGTACCAGCAGTTGGAAAGTTCCCTGCCTTTGAAAAAGAATCTCTGGCAACAAACCATTGTCGCTAAAATCAGCAACCAGGCTGCCATGTTGAGAAGTGTTGGAATAAATGATGCCAAAATGCAATATTATATCGGGTTGGTGAAAAGCGGCGATCCTCAGAATGTGGAAGGCAGGGCAGCTGCATTTTATTGGGAAAAACTGTTTGGGGCAAATGCCTGTTTCACCCGTGATCGCGAAGGAGATGGTCCCAATGCCATGCTTAACTATGGGTATGCTATTTTGCTGGCTATTGTTGCCCGGTCGCTGGTTGCCAGTGGATTGCTCCCTGCGGTTGGCATACATCACCGGAATAAATACAATCCGTGGTGCCTGGCTTCGGATATAATGGAGCCTTACCGGCCTTATGTTGATATGGTTGTACTTCAAATTGTAAACGAAAATCCTGAAATAGAAGATCTCACGCCTTATATTAAGAAGAAACTTCTGCAAATCCCGGTAGTTGATATTATAATAGATGGCAACAGCAGCCCCCTTATGGTTGGAGTACAGCGAACTACGGCTTCACTTTCAACTTGTTTTGAGGGATCGGCGCGAAGGATACTTTATCCGGAATTTAATTAGTAATCGTGGAATCAGACTTAACTGAACGGCTAAACCAATACCGCATTTTGTGGATCTTCGTATTTTTTGATTTGCCTACCGATACCAAAAAGGACAGGCGCAATTATGCCTTGTTCCGAAAAAATCTTCAGAAGGATGGCTTTGCCATGATGCAGTATTCTATTTATGTACGCCATTGCAACAGCCGTGAAAATGCTGATGTACATATGCGCCGTGTAAAAGGATTCCTGGCTCCGAAAGGTGAAATTATTGTATTTTCATTAACTGATAAACAGTTTGGTATGATGGAGTTTTTCAGGGGGCGTGACCTGAAGGATCGGCCGGGGACACCCCAGCAGCTGGAACTTTTCTAATGCCAGGAATAAAAAAGTCCTTCTCTTTACGTTGGAGAAGGACTTATCTGAACACTTTTTTTATTCCTGATTTCCGACCTATTTTGCTGTGGTTTAATTGATTGAACAGGGGTATGTTGTGTTCAGTCAATCAAAGATACAATCTAAAAGCAATTCACAACAGCCACGGTAATTGGTATTCCA
>CAIWMA010000557.1 GCA_903913645.1 uncultured Bacteroidales bacterium
CCAATGGATTGCATACAAGGACAACAATCAATGGAAACAGGAATGGAAGAACCATAAATATACCGAACTTAATAATCTTCCTCCTATGGAATGGCCCAATACTTCGTGGCCATGGTTAACCGGCAAGGACAGTACTATTTTCGCTTTGTATGAAATGGCTAATCCCCAATACGATCCATCTCCTCTTTTCAGGAAGGAATTTTCAGTGACTAAAAAAGTTAAATCGGCCAGCCTCTACATTTGTGGATTAGGATATTACGAAGCATTTCTGAATGGGGAGAAAGTCGGGGATCATGTTCTCGATCCTGCATGGACTAATTTCGAACAGCGTTCATTCTATGTAACGTATGATGTAACCAGCAAGGTTAAAGAAGGCGAAAACGCAATCGGGGTAATGTTGGGAAGGGGGCAGTATAATCCGCTTTGCAACGATATCTGGGGATTAAGCAAATCGGCATGGGTCGATCAGCCAAAGCTTATTGCCAAACTTCAGATTGAATTCACCGACGGTACTCAATCCACTGTGATCACAGATAATACCTGGAAAACTTCAGGTGGACCGATTGTTTACGACGATACACGGCATGGCGAATTGTACGATGCCCGCTTAGAGCAAAAGGGGTGGGCCTCTCCGGAATTTGGTGAAAGCAACTGGAAAAATGCTTCAGTTGTAGCATGGAACGCGCAACTTGAATCCCAGATGATCCCGCCCATCCGCCGTTTTGCAACCATTGCTCCTGTAAAAACTTATGCAAGAGGTAAAGGTGTAACCATTTACAACATTGGCAAAAACATTTCCGGCTGGGCACGTGTAAAAGTTCGCGGGAATTCAGGCGCCAAAGTACTTGTCGAATATAGCGAAACGCCTTCGGATAGTGAGTTGGTTCCCAATCTTCCTCCTTCCAGGTTTAAATACAATATCAAGGACAAAAACTATGCTTCCTTTTACGACAAATGTGTGAATGTCCGTCAGCAAAACGGGTATATTCTAAGTGGAGTGGGAGAAGAAACATTTGAATGCCATTATTCATACAAAGGGTTCCAGTTTATCCGGATTACAACTGATGAAGGTGTTACGGTTGAAAAAGTTGAAGGAATTCCGGTACATACTGATGTCGAAATTTCCGGCAACTTCACCTGCTCCAATCCTTTGGTTAACCAGATTCAGCAAAACTCGGTTAACAGTCTTCTGAATAACTACCATAGTATAGCCACCGATTGTCCGCACCGTGAAAAGCAGGGTTGGACAGCAGATAACTATATGTCGGCACAGGCAGCTATGTATAATTTTAATATGTCCGGATTTTTTTCAAAATGGCTGATCGATCTGGCCGGCACCCAGAGTGATGAAGGTGGTTTGTGTACGGTAGCACCGGCAACTAATTACGACAAAAATGCTTCTACCGTCTGGCCGGCAGCTATTGTATATATTCCATTGTATATCTTTGGCTTTTATGCAGATACATTACCAATGAAGAAAAACATGGGCGTTATGCAGCGTTTTGCCAAAAGCAGCATACTCAGGCAGGTGGACGGGAAACCGGATATCATAAATGATGTATTGGGCGATTGGGTTGCTCCCTTAATGGTTTTAAATGATAGCATACGCAACAACACCATGGCACCGCCTGAAGGCATGACTATTTATGGAACTGCAACTCACTTCCTACTCGTAAAACGGTTATCGGAAATTAGCAAAATCCTTGGTAAAGATAAAGAGTCTCAGGAAATGTTTGAATGGTCGGAACGAATTTCAAAGAGCTTTAACCAGGAGTTTTTCAATGAAGAAACCAATACTTATCATGGCGATAAACATACAGAATACAGGCAATCAGCAAATGTCGTCCCTTTGGAATATGGTTTGGTTTCCATGGAAAAACACGATTCGGTATCAAAAAACCTGATCCGGGATATACACGAAAAGGGTGACCGCCTGAGTACCGGATTTCTGGGTACAACTTCTCTTATGACCTGGCTCCCTGAGGTGAATCCTGAACTGGCATATAAACTCGCAACTCAAAAAAACTATCCTGGCTGGGGCTATATGGTTGAACAAGGCGCCAATTCGATGTGGGAAAGCTGGGACGGATACGATTCGCGAAACCATACGCCTTTTTGCCTTATCAGTGCCTACTTTTACAAGTTTCTGGCTGGTATTCAAATTGACAAGGATGCTCCTGGTTTTAAACATTTCATTATCAATCCTTCAATAGTTGGAGATTTAACTTTTGTAGATGCCTGGCACGATTGTATGTATGGCCGGATTAAAAGCAGCTGGAAA
>CAIWMA010000558.1 GCA_903913645.1 uncultured Bacteroidales bacterium
AAGATCCTTGTTGGCCTTAGTTAACTCTGCAGCCCGCTTTTCTTTCTCCTGGTTTTGAAAGAGAAGTTCTTTGTTGGCTATAAGAAGCTCAGCAGCTCGTTTTTCTTTTTCTTCGTTCTGAAAAGCAAGCTCCTTGTTGGCATTTTGAAGCCCCATGGCCCATTTTTGCTCAGCAATATCGCGGGCAACAATTACAACACCCAGCACATTCCCTGAGGCATCTTTGTAAACCGAACCATTGAATGCGACATCGGTCAGGTTTCCATCCTTGTTGCAAAGAGTAAGAGGCTTATCTGCAACGGATCCTTTTGCAAACACTTCCTGGTATACTTCACGTGCTCTCTGGGAATCGGTAAAATAAGTGAAGAAGTCAGTGCCTTTGAGTTCCTCCCGGGTATACCTTGTAATGTTGGCTAAAGCCTCATTCATATCCGTAATCTTGCCGTCGGTATTTATAGTAACGAGCGGGTCGAGACTGGCTTCAAGAAGGCTGAGGGAATAATTGGAAAGCAATTGCTGTGCAGTGGTGTGATTTTCCAATTCAATATTCCTGAGTCTCTGATTTTTTATGATAATAAATACAAGTATAAATATGAATGCAATGAAAACCAGAAGCATTAACAATATTAATTGTGAATAATCGCTGCTTCTTGCACTTTCTAATCTACGTTGTTTGAGCAAACTAAACTCTTCTGCATTGATAGCTGCAATAATACTCCTGATCTTGACGGTATAAATTTTCCCTTCATCTATCGTTTTTATTTTTTCAGTTTCACTAAATCCTTTCAGCTCCATTTCGCTAATTACTCTTGTTGAGAAAGCCAATCTTTTTCCAACTTCTACTTTCAGCGCATATACGCGCGGACGCTGATTCGGATTTTCAAAAGTGAATTTGATCAACTCGTCTAAATTTGAGTTTATATTTTTGATACCGTCATAATAGGGGTGCAAAAATTCCTTATTTCCCGATATTAAGTATCCTCTTAAACCAGTTTCAATATTGAGCATATCCAAAAGAACAACATTGCTTTTACGAATAGCTTCCTGTGTGTGCACTACCAAATCATTGTTAGCTTTTACTTTTTTTGTATTATAATAAAAGCTTACTACTACCGATACCAGTATAACTGCGGCAAGGAAAAGGAAAATAGTTATTTTTTTTTCGGCCAGGAATTTCATATTTTAACTTATGGTTAATTTGAGATGTATCAGAGGGTTGAAGAGATTGAGGGTTTCAAGTTTCAATATTTCCGGTTAATAATTTGGCTTCGCTTCGCTCGGATCAAGTTTAGGACCTCTGTCATGCTGATGTGGAATAAAGGATTCCTGGTTAAGCAGCTTAATTTTATACCAGGCGTTCATTCGCTGGCAACCTGAAACCAGTAACTATTCTCCATTTCCGATATCTTCAATCGGGCTTCGTCTTTTAACCTTAAGTTGCTTAAAGTGAGAAGGCGTAAGGCCTGTTATTTTCTTAAACTGGTTGGATAAATGAGCAACACTGCTGTAATGCATCAACCAGGCTATTTCGGTAAGGTTAACTTCGTCGTAAATGATCAGCTCTTTTACGCGTTCAATTTTGTGCGAGATAATGAATTTCTCTATCGTGGTTCCTTCCACATCCGAGAAGAGATTTGCCATATAGGTATAATCGTGATTTAGTTTTTCGCTCAGGAAATCCGAAAAATTAACTTTAGGCAGTTCTTCAGTATAATGAACCATTTCGATGATTACAGCTTTTATTTTTTCTATTAGTACGGACTTTTTGTCGTCCATCAGTTCAAGCCCCGACTGGAGTAAGGCTGCCCGTATTTCATTACGCTGTTCGGTGGTGATATCTTCCATAATATCCGCTTCACCCATATCGACAATAAAGTGAAGGCCGAGTTTTTTCAACTCATCCTTTACCAGCATTTTGCAGCGGTTGCTGACCATGTATTTGATGTAGATCTTCAATGGGGTTTGGGGGTTAGGGATTGGGGGTTAGGGTTTAGGGCGGGGGCGAGACGAAGTGACGAAGTGACGGAGAGGCAGAGAGAAAGGGAGTGCTTTTAGAGTTTAAGGGTTCAATGTTCGACCCATAAACCATTTTCTATTTTCCCACTTTTCCAGGATCTTCGAAAACTACTGCGGATTGTAAGTCTGCCAGAAAAGGATTCCACCAATTCCCATTAGTGCAATACCTGAAATGGGGGAAAATGTAAAGTGAAATGGCTTGTTCATAGTGATTTCAACTTTTTCACTTTCAATCATTTTCCTGCTGGTAAAATACGAAATGGTTGTAAAAATGGTTATCCCTAATCCAAGCAGGATAATGACGACGCCAATTTTTTTCATTTTAAAATGATTAGTACTTGTTTGAATTGTCGAACAAATTCAAACGCGTCGAAAGTGTGGGAATCAGCGCGTCCCAATATAAGCTCAAGGCTTAAATAGGGGAGAACGCGAAGTTTGAAATATTAAATTCCAGCTATTGCTTTCTCCCCTCTTTTGTGGAAAAATTCTTTTATAAAGGTAATGCAAAAGATCATGCAAATACTATTGTTCCAGTATTTTAAATAGTTCTTTCAGGTCTGGAGAAAGAATTACTTCGGTTCTGCGGTTCGCGGCACGTCCTTCGGCTGTTTCGTTGCCCTTTACAGGATGAAAACTTCCTTTACCAGATGCGGTAATACGGTTCGGGTCAAAAGTATTTTCTTTAGTTAAAACACGCACTATGGAAGTGGCCCTTGAGGTACTTAGGTCCCAATTATCCCTGTATTGTTTCGTTTTTATTGGAACATTATCAGTATGTCCTTCTATTAAAACATTGATGTCTTTAGTATTGTTAAGAACCATGGCTAATTTACCAAGGGCTTCTTTTCCTTTGGGATCAACCACATCGCTGCCCGATTTGAACAGCAATTTTTCCTGCATCGATACATATACATTTCCGTCTTTAATAGTTACCGAAAGTTCATCAGCCGAATAATTCATCAGCGCATTGGCTATCGAATTTTTCAGGTTATTCATTACATCTTTCTGCGTTTGTATCAGATTTTGAAGGTTTTGTAAGCGTATTGCCTGGTCGGCAATAGTCATTTTCGATTGTGTATTTATTGCCTTTAAATTCTTTTGGGCGGCAGCATTTTCGTTTTGAAGGAATACCTTTTCTGTATTCAGGTTTTTAACCAATGTGTTACAGTCGTTGAGTTGGCTATGTGTGCTGGCGCTGTCATTCTGAAGTTTATCTACTCTTGAACGGGATTCGACGAGCTTTTTACTAGGTCCGCATGATGTAAAAACCAGGCTTAGAGCTAAAGCTGATATAGCAAATAATAGAGGTACTCTTTTCATTTTAAGTTATTTAAGTGGATATTAATAGTACAAAGGTGCGATTATTCAGCTGGGAATGTGTTACACAACTATTTATATAAGTTACATAATTCACACATTTAAAGAAAAGGAAATAGATACTTCAAATTCGAGGTCCCATATACAAAAACTCAAATTCCAGGTCCATTATTCTCAATTATTATTTCCTGAGATTTGGGGCCTGGAATTTGGAAATGGGGATCTTACTAAAATTATCCTTTATTGGCATGAGCCTTGTTCCTGTATCTTTCAATCGTTAATCGTGCCATCAGGTAGCTAACGGTTGATTCAGCTCCCTGGTTAAGGTTTGCATGAGTTTCCTCCAGCCCGTCGTAACAACCACCGGTGCATGGATTATATACAATCTGCTGCAGGCGGTTATGCCCTAAAAACCAGTTGAACGCGATTTCCATTTTCACAAGGTAATCTTCATTATCTAATTCGTTGTAAAATCTGCTTAACGTCATTACCGTGTAGGCAACGTCTATAGGTTGTTCGCCATATTTTTCGGCAGTCATACCCCTTTGCAGCCATGATTTATTGGAGATTACTTCTATTCCATTCCCGTTAAAGGTTTGCGATAAAAGGAAATCAAACGAAGTTACTGCTATGTCTTTATATTCATCATTTCCGGTTAACTTCCATGCCCATAATAAAGCTTCGGGTAAAGTACTGTTAGCATAAGTTAGAAATCCTTCGAACCATTCCCAGCCTGGGCTGGCTTCGTATTTGTACATCAGTAAAATCCGGTTGGAAAGTATTTCGATGATTTCCAGAATTTCGGATGATTTTTTAGACATATAATAATTTGACAAGCCTTTTATTACGAATGCCATTGAACGGGGAGAATAAATTGCCGTTATATGTCGCAACGATCTGTTGATAATTGATTCAGCTTCATCAATAAGTTCAGCTGGTAATAACCCTGGAAATAAAGTTAAATATCCTAAAGCCCAAATGGCCCTTCCATTTGAATCATCTAAATTCACATCCTTGTTTTGTTCTGTAAATGCCAGGTCTTTATCCACATAGTTCAGGAAGTTGCCTTCAGGCTGCTGGCATAACTTTATGAAGCTGAGATATTTGTATATTTCGAATACAAGCTTTTTATTGCCGGTCAATTCAAAATCCATACAAACGGCCACCAATGCCCTTGCGTTATCATCCAGGGTATATCCTGATTTTAAATCAGGTTGGTTTACTTTCGAAAACTGAATTATCCCAACTTCGGTTGTCATTGCCAACATGTGATCCAGCTTAATTTCGGGCAGATTGTATTTCAGGATTATCTTACCACCGGCAAGTTTCCTGAAAAGCGTGGCATGGGCTGCGGCTGAATTTTCCCAGCTGGTTGACATAATTTTTTCCAATGTACTTAAACTCATTCTTCGGCGTAGAGGTTCATCATTAAGTAATTTCAGAACGCCGGCTGCTAATTGTTGTGAGTTGCGAAAATCAAAAATAATCCCTGTATCTTCTGTCAGAACTTCCTTTGCATGGGGAATAGGAGTTGAAATAATAGGGCAGGCACAACTCATGGCATAGGCGAAAGTGCCGCTTACAGCCTGGTTGGGGTCGTTGGTGGTAAATACATAAATATCGGTGAGTTGCAGGTATTCGAGCAAATCGGACAACGGCAGGTACTTGTTCACAAAACGTACATTATCCTGTAAGGCATAGTCAATTACCTTTTGCTGAAGCATTTCACGGTATTTTTCGCCTTCCTCTTCCACCACTTCAGGATGTGTTTTACCTATAACCAGGAACATTACTTCAGGATTGGTTTTTACTATGGCAGGTAAAGCTTCCATTGTGGTTTCAATACTTTTTCCCGAGCTTAACAATCCGAATGTTGTGAGAACCTTCCGACCTTCCAGTTTATATTTCTTTTTAAGAAATTTCTCACTTAAATGAGGCACGAGGTGAGTTCCATGGGCTATTACAGATATTTTTTTTGCCGGGACTTCATATTCATTAATCAGAATATCAGACGATGTATGGGTCATCACCACAATGGATTCAGCCACAGCCGCAATGCTTTTTATTTTTGCTTTTAGCTGTTCATCAGGATGAGGAAGTACTGTATGAAAAACAATTGCTACAGGCTTGGCAAGTTCATATACAAATTGCAGAAATGCCTGTTCCTGCTTGCGGTAAAAGCCAAATTCGTGCTGAATTAAAACAATTTTAATTCGGTCATCGTTATTGATGTCTTGTACAAGTTTGTGGTACGATGCTACCGAAGAAGTGTTTAACGTATATTTTACTTCAGTCGGGTATTTATATGATTTATCGCCGGTTTCCAGCGCACATACTTTCATGGATAAGGAAGTGCTGAATTTATTATTCACTGCTTTTATCAAATCCTGCGAATACGTTGCTATACCGCATTCCCTTGGCGGGTATGAAGTAATAACCAGTATTTCAGCCAGTCGGTGTGGGAGATCCTGTTCCTTTTTTAGGACGTTCATTGAAGGAAAAGTCATACTGTGTTTTTGATTTTCCGAAACAAACAAATTCTGATATTGACAAGCCCAGGCTGTAAGACGGGCAGATACGGTTCTATTTTTCATTTTGTTACTATATTACTGATTAAAACTATTGTCACGATTGATTGTATGCTGCACTAGCCATCCAATGGAATTCCTCCCCTTGCAACTTATCACATGTTTCAGGACTTATGAAGGCCTTTTCCATTCCCTCAGTCTGGGTTTGAGGTACTTCATTCATTCTGTAACTATTTCCAGTATACCAATCGTTTTGCCTTGGTTTCTTTGAATACTGAACACTCTTATCTTCATACATAATTGCAGTTTTAGTGTGTTTGCATTTTTAAAATCTGTATAAGCATCATTTGACTTAATATTCGACCTATTTATCTTTTGCGTTTAGTATTTTTTTAATCCGTTTAAGGCCCGAATGTTTAATTTCCAGTATCTGGGGCATGGTATCGCCAAGTAAAAATCCCCATGGTTTCAAAGGGTCTACATGGTCAAAAATCAGTTTAACAATAGCAAGGAGTGGTATGGAAAGAAACATCCCCGGTATTCCCCATAATGCATTTCCGGCTATTACTACTATGATTGAGAACAGCGCGTTGATTTTTACTTTTGAAGCAACAATTTTGGGAACAATGAAATTGTTATCAATAAGTTGAATGATGTAATAAATTACCAGTACATAAATTGCATACCATGCTGAATCCTTTGTTGCCAAAGCAATCATCATGGGTAATGCTACTGCAACAATTCCGCCTATATAAGGAATTACATTAAGCAATGCACCGATAATGCCAAGTAATATAGCATATTCGATTCCAAGAATTAATAACGCTGCTATTTCCATTAGTGCTATTATCAAAGCTTCGATTAAGAGTCCAATAAGATACCGTTGTATAACAGTTTTGGTTTTTGTAACAATTTCGCTGACCTGGCTTTTGTTGTCTTCTCCAAAAAGTTTTCGGATAAAATCAAGCAGAAGAGGTTCGTAGAAAAGGATTAAGAAGATATATACAGGGATTAAAAACAGCACTACCAATGCACTTCCAACACTCATAAGTGTTTGCCCTATTGCGGAACTGCTGTTAGTGAGAAAATCACTTTTGGTATCTGTAATCCACGCATGTATTTTCCTGGGAGAAATGTCGAAATAGCCTGATGACCAGGTTATAGATTGATTAAATGCTTTTGTGAATTTTTCGACCAGTAAAGGCCACGATTCACTAAATGTGCTGGCTTGTGAATATAAAAGAATTGCTAATCCGGCGATAAGAACAATGGTAATTAACAAAGCGATTGATATCGCTACAATCCTGTTTAAATGTAAGCGAACTAAAAAATTAACAACCGGGTGAAGAACAATAGCAATAATGATTGCAAATACCAGCGGTACTATAATGCTCTGTGCAATGTATAGCATCGTTATCAATGCAAACAGACCAACAAAGAATATGGTTGTTTTTGCATAGAACGGTACTTTGAAATCATTATCGACCACGGAGTTGTCTTTTTTTGTTTGTATATTGAAACTGCCCTGAAAATATTTCATTTCAAGGCAGCTCTCATAACTATTTCAGATAGAATTATTTAACCTTTACCTGTTCAGAAATATCCGAAACATCTGCTTTTACCCTGTCAAATTTCTCTGACATGGTGGTTTTGAATTCATTGAATTTGTCTTTTAATGAATCCGTATAGTCTGTACCCTTTTTTGATATTTTTTTACGGGTATCCGATCCTTTATCCGGTGCCAGTAAAATTCCCAGCACTGCTCCGGCTGCTATGCCGGCCATTAAGCCTAATACTACTTTTCCTGAGCTCATGATTTTCGTTTTAAATAGTTTACAATAAGACGATGAGTAAGATCACGATAAGAACTATTGCTCCAACAGAAACATAAACATAACCGCCCATTGCTTCAAGTTGTGATTTGATCCCACGCACTTCTTTTCTTAATGCTTTCTTTTCTGATGATTTTAAATCCGACTTATCCAGCCTGTCAATAGCGTCTAACCTTTGAAGTAAGACTTTAGCTTCTGGTGTGGCATTTGGATTTTTGTCAACTAAAGAGGTTGGCGTAGCAGTTTTGGTAGTAGCAGCATTAGCCATACCCGGGTAAAATGTCAACGACAAGAACATTGCCATTACAACAAAAGTGATTTTTTTCATTTTAGATTATTTTAATTGGTTTGTTATTATTAGATGATTTTTTTTGAAGTTTCGCCTGTCCTGAACTGCTTTGATTGTCAAAACAAGTATTGCTGTTAAAAGGAACATATGAATAAATATGCCCATGTTTAAGACGAAAAATCCAATTGTCCAAGCGGCAAATAATAGTATTGCAATTACATTAAATATATCTCTCACGGTTGAGAAATTATTTTAAAGTATGCTTCTGCCTTGTATTACTCTGAAAATTATTGCAATAAGTGCAATAACCAGAAGTATATGAATGATGCCGCCGGCACTGTAAGCAAAAAATCCGATGGCCCAGGCAATGACCAGGATTACTGCGATGATGTAAAGTAGATTTCCCATGATTGTAACTTTATTTGATTTAGATTGTTAAGTAAAGCAATAGTTTTCATCATAATCAAAAGGTGAGTTAGTGAGTGAACTATTACAGGAACAAAGGTATATCGAGCCCCCCTGCCGGGCGTTACAGAATTCCGGGAATAAGTTATATTATTCACACATTTGAAAAAGGGAGTACTTTTAAAGGTTTTATACTGATACATAGCTGGATTTTTCTACCCTCAATAGTTTTCTGCTAAATATTTATATAATTACCGGTTACCGATTTGAGGGCGAATGATTTCAGGTAATTAGAGCAAAAACTTTTAAGGAATACTAAAAAACAGAATACTTTCTCTTATTGTAAGTGCAACCTCTCCGTAATCTGTGATTTATATCTTTTTGACAATGCTTTAACTGAACTGGGTAGTTACACATTGTATAAAACAAGGGCTTTAAGATTAATCGATGTAAATGTTAACCCTATTCATCTTTAATTTGAAAACCAACACCAGAAAGGATGTTGGGAATGTGTGAATTATATAACATATAAATTAAAATATGTAATTCATTCTGCTGGTGGAGAAGTAATTTTATTAAAATTTTGCAGAATAGTAAAAAAGGAGAACGAAATCCCCATGTTTAAACGTAATATTTGGGATAAACCATTTTAAGCACTTTATAATCATTGCTTTAGTGAATTTCGGGATATGTAATAACCGGCAGCAAACCGATTTTAATTGATACTGAATCCTGTCACTTTAAAGTATAGATAAGTGCAAATCAGAATGGTCTGAAGTCCTAAAGTTTAATAATAAATTTTTTAGTTCTGCTCCAGTAAATAAATCAGAAATACCATGCAAGTAGCTGTAACCCGCAAAAAATTTACATTTTCACCTGATCCGTCCCGCATCATTGCCCGTTTTTTATATGTTAACGACGAGCGCTCGGCAGATATAATCAGAAAAGTATTGGCTATGCCTGAAAAAGAAGTGAATATCGCCATGAGCCAATTGCTGAGAGGATATTCACGCCGTCACAGGAATATTTCGAAAATTTTCGAGAAACATTTTGCCAGGATGGCCCCGATTTTCAATAAGATAGAGATTAATGAGGAAGATTTAAGCACAGCACAGAAAGCATTGATAGGTTCTTATTTCACAATGGAATATTCAATTGAATCAGCTGCGTTTTTTAATCCATCTGTTGTTGAAAATCCTGACCAGTCCGAAACAAGATCTGATGAAAAAAGAGTCATTTTTAGTTTCCGCGCTACAGGCGAAGGGCATATTTCATCCATTGTTTTCCGCTCAGGAATTCTGGATAGGAATAACAACCTTACTGTTGAACCGGTAGGCAAAATGCTTGCCGAAGCAGATGTAATCAAACGGAATTTTTACGATAAAAAAGCTTTTTATCAGAAACTGACTGAAATGCAAGACCAGGGAGATGTCATGCCGCCAGCCATATTGGACAAACATGATGATAAGCCTGAACAATCAAATGTAATACCTCCGGTAATTATTGATAAACAGGAAGACCGGAAAGACCAGCGGAATTTTATTTCTCCCGATTTCATCCTGGATAAACTCGGTGATAATTTTACCTATGGCGAATTAATGAGAAATATCGAAATTGCCAGAAAAGATCCCGAGCACACCGAAGATCAGATGAAAATTATAAATCATATGATGTGGCTGGCTTCATCGCATTACGAGGTTACTTTTTCTATTGATTCCGCCATTTCCGAAAGGGTTATTTTCCCGATTTCGGCAACAGAGCAAAGAGGTATTGAGGATGCCCGTTTTGTTAAATTTACAGCCGATGATGGTGAAATAACCTATTATGCCACCTACACCGCTTACGATGGAACATCAATTCTGCCTAAATTGATTAGCACGAAGGATTTTTACAATTTCAAAATATTGCCGATTAATGGTGAAATAGCCCAGAACAAAGGGATGGCACTTTTCCCCAGGAAAATAAAGGGTAAGTATGCAATGCTTTGCAGGATTGACGGAGTAAATAACTATATCGCATATTCAAATAGCATAAATGTGTGGCATGAAGCTGCGATTATAGAGCAACCTAAATACCCCTGGGAATTAGTGCAAATAGGGAACGGTGGTTCCCCTATTGAGACTGAGGACGGCTGGCTGGTTATCACTCATGCTGTTGGCCCGATGAGAGAATATACACTAGGCGCTTCGTTATATAAGCTTGAAAACCCGGAAATTGAAATTGGGCGCCTGAATACACCTTTGATGTCGCCAAATGAAACAGAAAGAGAAGGGTATGTGCCAAATGTAATATATACGTGTGGTTCAATGATTCACAATGAGGATCTGATTATCCCTTATGCAATGTCCGATCATTCATCATCGTATGCAACGGTTAATTTAAGGGAACTTCTTGATGTGCTTAAGGATTCAGGTAATAATAAATAGTCCTGTCCCAACCTGAAATGGTTACCAATTATTTATGATTTACGGTTTCAGGAATAATTGCCAGGAAGAAATCATCTTTCATGGCAAAGTGGTGCATTCCTTTCCTGTTCTATTCAAAACAACAGTATGGTACATTAGAAGCAAATTTGATTTTAATAGGATATTCCACAAAAAATGTCCGCAGCTATTAACTGCGGACATAAGCGGCCTTATCCTGGTCCGATTTCACGGTTAAATACCAGGCAAGGATATATACTCAAACAATCTGGATGCTGTTTATGATCCAGTGGTTTCCCAGGCTTCGTTATTGTGGGCTTTTTTATCTTTGCTACTCAGCAAATCCCTTATAATTTTAAAGAATATTCTTCCGCCTGTTCTGATGGCTTCAGGATTTTGAGCAACAATATTTTTAATTCCGAACATTATAGCGGTACCCATAATCTTTCTGAATGGACCATGTGATATGCCTTGAAACAACATTTTTGAAATATACCCTACTGATAGGCCAATGGTTGAATTGACCAGGTTATCCTGTAAATCTTCCGATTCAGTTGCCTCCATAAAAGCACTTTTAATCAGGTTAATAGGCTTAATACTTTCAACGGCGACAAGAAACTGGGCTTTCATCAGTTTTCCCTCTTCAGCCTGCCTGCTTTCCAGTAGCAGAATAGCTACTCTCAGATCAGATTCGGTAATTATTGTTTGCATGATATAATCTATTGAAGAGCTTGTTTTATGATCAGTTCACTGATAGGTTTTCTTACCCAGCTGTGAAGGAAAAAATGCAACACTATACCCGCTATAAGATAGAATCCTGCGACAATGAAGAACCCATAATACGCTTTGCCAAGCAAATCTCCTAGCCAAAGAGAGATTGCTATACTTAATACAAATGAGAACATCGAAATCATGAGAATAACACTCAGCTTTGCCACAAGTGAGGTTACAACAATGGTGGTTGTTTCCAGTAATTTGAGTTTCGATAGCTCATAGGTTGTTTTGCCATAGGCTTCAGCTTTCTCAAATAAGGATTCAATTGAATTTACTGTTGTTTCCATGATTATTTTTTTATTCTTTTTTGAATTCATTTAGAAAACGTAATCCCGCCAGGGTTCCACCTGCGAACTGCTATTTACCAGCCGATACTTTTGACTATATTTTAATCGGTCATTTCAGCAAATATTTTATTTGGTCGCTTCCGGATCAAGTTTTCCTGCTTTAGCCATGAGGTTTACTTCTTCAACCATTGTTTCAAACTGATCAGTAATACTGTCAATTAAATCGTTGAATTTTCCCTCCAATTCTTCAGTATAATCAAAGCCTTGTTTTGAAAATCTCCTCCTTGTAATCGTACCTTTTGCAGGAGCAAATAAAATTCCTACTGTTGCCCCAATGGCAGCTCCGGCCAGAACACCTATTAATGTTGTTTTAATACCCATGATTTTGGACTTTATAGTTTATTGAATTATTTACTGGTACAAAGGTCAGTCTCAATCCGATCCCTGACGTTACACAATTTCGCAAAAGAGTTACAATATTCACACATTGCCAATTTGATAGTAAAATTTTCAACTGGTTGAATAAGGAATATTGAAAAGGGTTGTCAAGTCAACTTCATTAAACTTCAATTATGGGAATTTATAATACTCTAAACCCAGTGTATTAAAATAATGAGACTGCCTTAGAATGAAGTGACAACCTCTTTATCAATATTTTTTATACTATTTAACGACTACCTTTGATAGATCGAATGAAGTAGCTTCATTCCCTTCAATATTATCTGACACGGAATAAAATATATCATTATAATCTTTTAGACCCGCAAAATAATCTTCAAAACCAATAATTAAATAATGAGAGTATGAGTCTTTAAATAATATATGCCGCTGTTCACCGCCAATGTTGAAATTAGCATCGGTATAATAAGTTGGATTATCATAATTGATAGCACCATCGTTCCATCCATCTGCAACAAGAAAAAAGCCAATTACAGTACCGGCAGGAAATGTTTCAGTGCCAAGCCTAGCAGTATATCCTGATTCCAGAAGCCCACCCTCGCCATTTTTTGAAATATTTGGAAATAGCACATTCCCTTTAATATCTGCTACACTTAAAGGAGGCTTCAACTTATTATAGGAATACCAACAAAGAGTATTTCTGTATGAAGCAGCTTCATCAATAAATGTAACAAAAACTTTGGAATCTTTTATTAAAACTATTTTTTTCTGAATGGAATCAGAAAATAATTCAGGATTATTAAGTAAAGCATTTCCCTCTTCAGGTAAAATGATTTTTAAGCTATCTAAGATATTTGCAACTGGCGATAATTTGGAAATGTTATCGGGTAATTCAGTGATTTTTTCTTTTTCACAACTAATAATTAATAGCAATAAAATTGGGATTAGGTATTTGATTTTCATGGCTTATTAGGTTTAAATTGTTGAAAAAGATTTATTCGAGACATTTCCTGAGTTACTAAAGCAAAGGCTTTAAAGGCGAAAATTATAATTTCTGCCCTCACTCCTTTTTAAATAAGCTGAATGTAAATTGAAACCAGAGTAGTTTTGGTATTCATAAAAAAGTGCAAATCTGTGAATATTAGTTTTTCTGATGTTTTAATTTGCATTGTTAATTTTTAGTATGCCGAGTAATTTCAAGAGCAAATATCGGTCTATATCAGCCCGAAAATGTTACATAATTTTGCAAAAGAATTACATTATTCACACATTGTCAATATGTTGAAAGTTGCCAATCAACGGTTCTGTTTTAAGCAAACTGCATATATATTAATATCACAGCAGCAACGGTCATTAAAACAAGGGCCGAAAATCCAAGAATATTGGATCTTTTACTATTAGTAAATGTACCCATGATCTTTTTGTTGTTCGAAATGTGAAGAATGATAGCGATTAATACAGGAGCTGTCAAACCATAAAGAATAGCCGAATAAATAAGCGCTTTAATTGGGGAAACACCAATATAATTCATTGATAAGCCCAGGATAAGCGATATTGAAATGATCATGTAGAAACCTTTAGCCTGGTAGAATTTTTTATCCAATCCACCTTTCCACCCAAAGGTTTCGGTGATGATGTACGAAAGCGAACCACTTAACACAGGAATAGCTAGAAAGCCAGTGCCTATTACACCAACTGCAAAAAGCAGGTATGCAGCATTTCCGGCTAAAGGTTTCAGTGCCTGGGCAGCTTGTTCAACGGTTTCAATCTGGTGAATACCTCCGTTAAAT
>CAIWMA010000559.1 GCA_903913645.1 uncultured Bacteroidales bacterium
GCGATTAATACAGGAGCTGTCAAACCATAAAGAATAGCCGAATAAATAAGCGCTTTAATTGGGGAAACACCAATATAATTCATTGATAAGCCCAGGATAAGCGATATTGAAATGATCATATAGAAGCCTTTAGCCTGGTAGAATTTTTTATCTAATCCACCTTTCCACCCAAATGTTTCGGTGATGATATACGAAAGCGAACCACTTAGCACTGGAATAGCTAGGAAGCCAGTGCCTATTACGCCAACTGCAAAAAGTAGGTATGCAGCATTTCCAGCTAAGGGTTTCAGTGCCTGGGCAGCTTGTTCAACTGTTTCAATCTGGTGAATACCTCCATTAAATAAAACCGATCCGGTTGTCAGAATGATAAAGAACATGGTGAGGTTTGAGAAAAGCATCCCAAAATCGACGTCTTTTTTCATTTCGCTGATTAACCGTTTATTTACAACCAGAATTTTTTTATGCTTTTTTTCTTCCACTTCCATGGTCGCCTGCCAGAAAAAAAGATAGGGTGAAATGGTGGTTCCCAATATAGCAACAAGGATGCTGATAAAGTTTTTGTCAAAGTGAATAGTTGGGATAAAAGTGGATTTCAACACTGCCAGCCAATCCTGCTTGTACATAAAAGGTACTACCATATAGACCATAAGCACTATGCAGAGATATTTCAGGACGGAAGCTATTTTCTGATACGGCAAATAAATAATTAGCCCTAACAATATTAGGGTAAAAACAATGCTGAAATATATAGCATGAACAGAAGGAAACAAAAGATTGCCCACAGCACCCATTCCGGCAATGTCGGCTCCTATGTTCATAACAATTGCCGGGAAACTGAACAGAAGCATTAGATACAAAACAGGTTTTGAATAATTTGCTTTCAGCGTTCCGGCCAGACCATGGGAGGTAACCAGCCCGATTCGTGCGCACATTTCCTGGATGGAGGCCATCAAAGGAAATGTAATCAGCGCGGTCCACAGGGTTGCAAATCCATATGCGGCACCTGCCTGCGAATAAGTTGCAATTCCCGAAGGATCATCATCACTAGCTCCTGTCACAAGTCCGGGTCCCAGTACTTTCCAGAAACGTGAAAGTTTTGAAGGTTTTTTTTTGTCGTACATTATCAATGGATTTGCAGGATTTATTTTAACAGCAAATGCACAAAGACCCATTTCAAATCGAAACGGGTCTTTGCAAAATAAGGTTGTTACATATTTAACACATATTTAATTTTCTAACGGAATGAAAGTCCCAGTGTTGAAACACCTGTCGACAGGTCGAGAAATAGGCCAACACTTTTGCTTAGGTGATATTCAGCGCCTGCATGTAAATCGAGAAACAAAGGACCCACATTATGGAGGTATGAATCGTAGGTATTGCTACCATCATCCCAAACTGTCCGTACTAAATTAAATCCTAATGATCCTGCAAGATAAAAATCCCACTTTGGACCGGCTCTGAGTGCCTGGTCAAGATAATATGTGCCTTTAACACCGACAGGGATAATTGTTTCCCTGTAATAGTAATCATAACCACCTTCAGTTACATAATCTCTGTATGTAATAAAAGTAGCAAAAGGTGCTAATGTAAAATTCCTCGCTACGTCAAATTCATAGTTGATATTCAAAACCGGCAAGGAATGACCAACATATCCATAATATCCGTAGTAGCCACCTATACCTAAACCTAAGTTTAGAGTGTGTCCATGTCCTTCAGAAGTATAAGATTTTTGAGCAAATGCTCCAGCCCCGGATATCATAAGGGCCAAAAATAAGGTTAAAGCGATTTTTTTCATTTGGTTATTTTGTTTAGTTATTTTATGAGTTAAGGTTTGATTAAACTATTATTTAATCTACGCTTATACAGGTAGTAATTACAGACTATTTCTTCTTGTTATGTCCTTCACCGTTTCCGTTTCCATTATTGCCATGTCCATTGCCATTTCCATTTTTGGAATGCCCATTTCCATTTTCCTTATTATTCCCATTATTGTGTGAGGGTTGTTTTTTCGGTTGGTAATGCCTTTCATAATGTCCGTTCCGGTTCCCATTTTGAGGCCTTTCACCTATGTTTCGTTGAGGCTGACCATGGTATCCTTTCCCATACATCCTACTGTGTTCTCTGTAATTGTTGTAAGGTCTGCTGCCATGATAGTCGTTTAATACTACTTTATAACCTCCGTACAGATTATAGTTTCTGTATCTGCTTGGAAGATATGTTCTGTGAACCCAGACTCCTGCGCTCTGGTATATAAACATGGATGCATTGATGTCATAATAAGCTTGCACATCAGGCAGGTAGTAGTACTGAACATTGCTGTATCCAACAGGACCCCAGGCCGGAGGTGATCCGAAATTTACATTTACTGAGACTTGTGCCTGGGTGGTAACTGCCAGGAATAATGCCATTCCAAAAAGAAATGATTTTAAAGTTTTCATTTTCGTTAAATATTGATTTTTTTTCATTGTGCAAAGGTGAGCTCATTAGAACCAGGAAGCGTTACACAATTGAGTGAAAGAGTTACATCTTTCACACCTTAAACATCGTTTTTGCAAAAAGGTAACCGCCTTCTATTCCATTAAGTTAACAAATAGAAGGCGCCCTGTATCTTAGCAGAGTTATTGTTTCGAAATGAGTCGGCCAGATTGTATTATCTCATTATTGCTGATAATCTTATAGAAATATATTCCTGAAAGAAGATTACCTGTTCCAATCGTTGTTGATTGTTTAGTGAGATTACAATTCATCACCTGTACTCCTAAGAGATCATATATTCTCAGTTCCGCTTTAGTTATTTGTGCCGAAGAATTATAAGTAAAAGTCAATGAAGTCGTGAACGGATTTGGGTAGACACTTATAACTTCATCAGAAATGACTTGCTCACCTGTAACACCAGTAAGGGTACAATAGGGAGCCATCGTAGTAGTAATTGCCGTGGTAGTTAAAGAACCTGAAGTGGTAAGCGCCCGGCCGTCAAGTTCAACCCCGGTATTTAATGCGCCCAATGCGCCGTTATTACAAACTATTGTTCCTCTGAAAACTGAGTAATTATTAATGCTCACAGCTCCTTCAATCATCCAGAAAACGTTTTTGGCCTGCGCACCATTAATTAAAACTATATTTGAATAAGTGCTTGTTGTCAGGGCTCCATTCATTTTTATGACAAAAACAGCGTTAGCGTTACCTTGTGCATTGAGGTAAAGAGAGCCGGTAAGTGTTGTAGCTGAATTCAACAAGTAAGTGTGTGGGGTAAGAACCAGGTCTCGGCCAAACTGCGCCGGATAAAGTAACTCGATATCTACGGGTAATGTATTCAGGTACGAATATTCATTGAGTAAATCTGCTTTAGCCTGAGCTGTTGATAAATCTGCGATTGGATGAATAGTGCCGGCAACTAAAAGCGGATCGAACCCGGTGGTTAAACCTACATTAGTTCCAACATCACCCATAACATTAGTTGTACCGGAATTTGTAACTGCCCCGTTGCCCGAAAATAAGGCATAGCATTCCGTCAAACCAAGATATGGAGCTACCGGACCTGTTAGTACAGGGCTACCGCAACCTATTGGTGTATATGCCAATACTCCGTCAACAGTAATTGCTCCTGTAGTTGACAATGCTCTTCCTTCGAGCGTATCTCCAGTGCTTATAACAATTGCGGAATTATTTGCAATAATGGTTCCTCTCATTGTAGTTCCTGATGCCATGCTCACGAGACCTTCAACTTTCCAGAATACATTACATGCCAAAGCTCCGTTTTTCAAATAGATTTTGGATGCAGCGTTTGTTGAAAATGAACCTCCGATCTGAAAAATAAATACAGCGTTAGGATCTCCTTTTGCATCCAGAGTAAGTCCGAGGTTTAAAGTTGCAGCCCCTGAAATGGAGTAAACACCTTTAGTGAGAACAGTTCCATTTCCTAACAAAGGTGCCGGGAAAAATGCCGGAACAGCACTATTAAGTTGATTATAAGCAATTAAAAGATCAGATGCACATTTTGCACTGGCTCCATCCTTGTCGTGCATTACACCATTCACATTACCGAAAGCGGTACTAGAACCGTTATTGGTACCCACATTACCTGTAAGTTGCGAAATTCCTGTATTACTTACGGCCCCATTGGTCGAAAAAAGAATAAAATCTGCTGCTGTTCCCAGATCAGGAACTTGCCCGAAATTTACACCTGGTATAAAAAGCAGAATTGCTATTGCAAATACATAAAGTAGCCTTGTTTTCATATTTTAAGTTTTTACTTGTAAATGAATTTTCACAAGATCACAAAGTTGGTAAGGTTCCTAACTTAATGTATTACATAACTTTAGTAAATAGTTGCATGATTCACACATGTTCAAAAACAAAAAAGCTGCCTGGTAATTGAACCAGGCAGCTTTTTTGAAAATAGAATTATACTTGGTTTCGAAAATTAATTCTTCGGAACAATATCAATTATAACTGTGCGGTTATAAAAGCGTTCTTCAGGAAATTTGTTTTCGAATGGTGCCAGTTTTTCATCTTCGCCAAAACCAAATACTTCGATTTTAACATCATTTCTGCTGGCTTTTGCAAGGCTCTTTTCGAGAATGCCCTTTACGTCATTTGCTCTTGCCATTGATAATTCCTTGTTATACACTTCTTCGCCAATAATATCGGTGTGTCCGTGGATCATTACTGTTCCACCTTGAGGGATTTTTGGTGTTACAATCTCGGTAAGGTATTTTTCGTATACCGGCAAGGCTTTCGATTCATTGAATTCGTAAATAATGCTGAATCTCATGCCTTCTTCGTTTGTTGGAGGTGTCCAGAGAACCATATGAACTGAAGATTCCTTCTCTGCCATCTTTCCACTTTTGGTAGCTCCAATCATTTTCACTTTGTAATCGCCTGATGGCCTTGTTCCTAGAATGGATTTACCGGGGATGCTAACTTTATCATCATAATATGGACCAAAATTTTGAATTGTTCCTTGTTCATCTCTTATTTCCAATTTCCATGAAGTGTAGGCATCTTTAGCACCTTTGTTTTCAAAAATGACATAACTATCAACCGGAGCCTCCTGAACAACATTGATTTCCACAGGGTTCAGCGTCGTTTCCGGACCACTCTGGAATTCCATCAATAAGGCCGGTGAACTGCTCTCGATGGATACCCTGCGATCACCTGCACGCAAAAGATCAAGTTCTTTTGTTCCGCCTGGTTGTTCTGACGGTACATCAGGTTTTACCTGGCCTTCGGTTTTGATTCTTGATGCTTCAATTCCAAATACATTTACCAGGTATTTTTTAACTGATTCTGCCATTTCACGGCCATCTTTCTTTCCTGTTTCTGCCGATCCAACTAAAATTACCATTGTTGATGGGTTTTTCACCATACGGTTACCCAGGATGTTAAGTACATTATAGTAAACAACCATTTGACGGTCCGAGCGACCTGAAAGGTTTTTAGGCGCAGATACCTGTAGTTGCTTTTCGTTAAATTCCTGTACTTCATCTTTTTTTAGTAATACATAACGATCAGGTATTTCAGTTGATCCGGCACCGAAAAACACATAGTTGCGAACAGGAAATATTTCCCTCACCTTGCGTTCAGCAGGAACATTCTTAGGTGAAGTTACACTAAACTGTACTTCAGGTTCTGCAACAACCACAACCGGTACAATTTTTGCCACGGGTACCATCACAGGGATTTTGTGGCCACGGCCAAGTTTGAGTGCAGCTCCGGCTCTTACAGTTGTTATATTCCATGTTTCGATTGAACGTGGAGTCTGTCCAAAATAAGGCTGGAAAGAAACAAAAGGAGAAAGTACCCATTGAGTCTGATGGTTTTGTGAGGAAAGTTGTATATCGTATCCGGCTCCAACCTGCATCGAAACCTGCATATCATTCGCATCACTGAAATCACCTGTTACATCAGCAGTAGGTTCCTGATCAGGAAAAGCAGGATTTATTCCTAACTTATACGTATATGATTCTGAAAGTTTGTAGGCAAAGCGTGGTCCGGCATACAAATAGAAATCAGATTTGAAAGGAGCAAAACGCAGACTTGGCTCAACGGTTACATAGCTTAAATCGGTTTCTAAATCTGCAGGACAATTACAGGGAGTAACTACCTGTTCGGATTTAGCGCTGCGATTGTCGTAACCTGCCTGAAACATGAATCCTAATCGTGAATCAGGACGATGATATTCAATAAGAGGTGCAGCAAATAGCCCAGCACCAAAGCCTTTATGAAATGTAGCCGGTGGGGCGAAATTTGCATCTAATTGATGAGTCGATCCGTTGTAGAAGTTAAAATTTGCACCACCTGCTGCACCAAACAACCAGGAAGGCCGTGTATATTCAGTTTCCTGTGCCTGAAGAGGAGAATTGAAACCTGTTAGAATAAAGGCACTTATAACAACACCTTTAATAATCAGGCTATAAGGAGACCATGCCGGACACGATCTCTTTCTTAAATTAAATTTTGGTTTCATATTATTCTTGATTATAAGTTATTTTTAAAGTCAAAAGGAATAGCCATGTCCGAATTCGTCAAAAAAAGATTTCTGGAATAATCAGTCATGGCTATTCTATTAATTATGGTTTAGTTATTGTATTGGTACTGGTCATTACAACAGAACCGTTCCGTGCAAGCATTCTTCCCACTGCGGTTGAATATGCATTCATAGTAATGGATTGTAGCGCCAATATATTTCCCTGGAAACTGGTGTAGTCTCCGATTACGGCTGAACTACCGGTTTGCCAGTAAACGTTTTTAGCCTGGGCGCCTCCGGTAAGAATAACATCACCTCCAGCTCCGCCTACGGTAGTAAAACCTGATGCTACCTGGAAAATCCAGACTGCATTTGCATCACCCTGTGCATCTAGTGTAAGGTCGCCATTCTGTATCAAAAGCGTAGATGTGGATTTATAAGTACCTGGGGCAAGGGTTTTGCCACCCTGGTCGCCTGAAACTGTAGCTGGTGCCGGGGAAACAGCTCCTTCAGCAGATAGATATGCTGCAACCAGGTCCAGTTTGGCCTGGTTTAACATGGCTGCTACTCCCGGAGGTGCAATGTCGTCAGCAGCATAAATTGCTCCACCGACTATAACAGCAGGAGGAAATCCGGTAACTGATGAACGTAATCCCGGGTAAATCCCGACATTCAGATTAATGATCTGGCTTAAACCTGCTGCATTGCTGACTCCAACACCTGCAAGAATTCCAAATTGAGCAGCCGATCCAAGTACTATGGCTCCGGGTACATCAATTATTGTTGCTCCGGTACTAAAGTTCCACACATAGTTATTAGTGATTGCAACTGCTGCAGGATTCTTTGCCCCAGTAGTAATGCTGGCTGTATAAGTGGTGCCAGTTAAAAGATCAGAGTTAGGGGTAAAGGTTGCAGTCGATCCTGTGTATGTAACCAAACCAGGTACTACTATTGTTCCTGCCTTCACCGTAAAAGTAGATGCCGTTAATGTTAAGGGATCCATTGGCATATTGAAAGTTGCTGTAACTTTTTTGTTCAGGGCAACATTGGTTGCATTGTTTAATGGATCAGTTAAAGTTACTGCCGGCGTTGAAACACTACTGGTGGTAAATGTCCACACGTAATTGTTCGCTATTGGCATGCCTGATACGTTTGTAGCTCCGTTAGTAATGGTGGCGGTATACATCTTATTAGCTTCGAGAGCTAAGGTGGGTGTAAAGGATGCTCTTGTTCCGGAGTATGTTACCGTACCTGCTATAGCTGTTGTCCCTTGATTCAGTGTAAAGGTTGACGATGTAATGGACAAAGGATTCATAGCAACGCTAAAGTTTGCCCTGATTATTTTACTCAGAACTACTCCTGAAGTATTGTTAGTTGGGTCAGTAGAAATTACAGTGGGAGAAATAGTGCCGGTTGTAAATGTCCAGACATAATTAGCCTGCATCGGTGTTCCGTCGGTATTCGTGCCACCTGTTGTAATGGTTCCGGTATAAATAGTACCTGGTAATAGATTAGCTGTAGGAGTGAACGATACCACCGAAGCAGCATATGTAACTGCACCTGGAACTGGTGTTGCTCCTGTCATTAAAGTTACAGTGGATGCTATCATCGTTAAAGGATCCATTGGGATACTAAAGGTTGCAGTGATTACTTTGTTAACTGAAACGTTGGTGGCATTACTTAATGGATCAGTTATAGTTACGATAGGAGCTAATACTGGCCCCGTACTGAATGCCCATCGGTAATCAGCCTGCAAAACATTGCCTTTTAGATCTTTAACCGTTGCTTTAACAGCACATGTATAAGTGGTGGCAAGTGCGAGTTTGCCCGAAGGGGTAAAGCTCATAGAACTGTCGGAAACATTGTATGTTACTGTGCCTGGAATTGAGGCTTTCAGTACTCCAATGATAGTAAAAGAAGCCTGCGAGAATGTTGCAGGGTCCATCTTTTCGTTGAAAGTAGCGCTGATTACCTGGTTTAAAGGTACCATTGTTGCATTCGATAAAGGGTTTGTTGATACCACGACCGGGCATACAGATACAGGTTCCACATAGTCATCTTTTTTGCAGCCGGTGAGGATTGCTGCAAAGGATAAGAAGGCTACGATCGTAGTCATCCATAATTTTGATTGGTTTGTTTTCATCTTTTTAATTGGTTTAAATTGGGATAAAATTTTCACTGAGCAAAGGACCGCCGGGAAATTTCCAGATGGGTTACACAATTAGAAATAAGTGTTACATCATTCACACATTCATTTTTTCTCTTTCGGTTATTATTGGATACCAGGCTGTTAATATGTGAATTATGTAACTTATATAAAAAGTTATGTAATATTTATCCGACTGGTCGGAGTGAACTTTGTAGAAAATTTTGAGTTCTGCTTAGTGCAGATTACAAAAAGAAAATCATGAATGTAAATGCTGGTAAAACCAAATCCGCGGTCTGCTTATTTTAAAAGAGCCGCAGCAACCTTCAAAACTTTGAAAGGCAAATACCTTCCTGGTAGGCATGTGCATAAATTATTGAAAACACTACTGGTCCTGCTGAGTATAATTCTGGTTATTGTCGCCGTGGCCATCATATTTATTTCACCGATTATAAAATACCTGGTCGAAAAATATGATCTGAAATATACCGGAAGGCAAATTACAATGGACTGGGCGTATGTGAATCCTTTTACCGGCTACGTCCATTTTGATAATTTAAAAATATTTGAATATCGAAGCGATAGCGTTTTCCTTTCAGCAAAAGGAGTAAGCGCAAATTTCGAAATGCGTAAACTCCTCTCAAAAACTTACGAAATAAGTGAGTTGACATTGAACTGCCCGCGCGGTATAATTATTCAGATTGATAAGGATTTAAATTTCAATGATCTTATCGATAAGTTTTCGTCTAAGGTGGATTCTCTCAAATCATTAGCACCGATTCATTTTAGTATTAATAAAATTAATATAATCGACGGAGAAATCTTTTATCGTGAAAGGGTTACACCAATTAACTACTGTATCACGAAAGTAAATATTGAGAGCTCCGGAATCCACTGGGATTCGGACACAATTGCGGCAAAGTATTCCTTTTTATCAGGCATCGGAAGCGGCGGCATGAACGGCAATTTTACCATCAATACCAAAACCCTCGATTACCGGCTGGCAGTAATAGCCCAAAAATATGACCTGGAAATCCTGGAGCAATACCTTAAGGAGTTAACAAACTTTGGTTATTTCAGCGGAAACATAGATGCAGACTTGAAAGTTAAGGGTAGTTTTAAAACTGCCGAAAATGTTACATTCAAAGGAATGCTGGCAATCAACGATTTCAAAACCGGCGAAAAACCAGGTGATAATTATGCTTCTTTTAAAAAACTGGCTTTAGCTGTATTTGAACTCAGCCCTAAAAATCACAAATACCTTTTCGATTCGGTTTCGCTCAATAATCCGTATTTCAAATATGAACAATATGATTACCTGGATAATCTATCACGCATGTTCGTCTCGGAGGAAAACAAATCGGAAGTTGCCCAGTCGCAGGGAGCTAAATTTAACCTGGTTCTCGAGATCGGTAACTATATTAAAAGGCTGTCGCAGAATTTCTTCCGGTCCAATTACAAAATAAACCGCCTTGCAATATACAGTGGCGAACTGGAATACAGCGATTTTTCGATGAGCGAAAAATTCTCTGTTCATTTAAACCCGCTTTATGTGCTGGCTGATTCCATTACAAAAAATCAAAAAAGAGTTGGAGTTATCTTTAAATCGGATATTAAGCCCTATGGAAATGCATCGGTATCATTAAGCATAAATCCGAACGACAGCTCTGATTTTGACCTGAATTATATGCTTCAGAAAATTCCTGTTACAATGTTCAATCCCTATCTGATACAATACACTTCTTTTCCTCTCGATCGGGGAACTGTTTCGGTGAATGGCACCTGGAATGTAAGGAACGGAATAATCAAGAGTGACAATCATCTGGTTGTTATAGATCCCCGATTATCTCCCCGATTAAAAAACAAAGGAACAAAATGGTTGCCTATGAGGCTGATTATGGCTTTTGTTCGAGAGCGCGGCAATGTAATTGATTATGAAGTTCCGATAAGCGGTGATCTAAAAAATCCAAAATTTCATTTGCGTGATGTGATTGTTGATATACTGGGAAACATTGTTGTTAAACCTGTAACCACGCCATACCGAATGGAAGTAAAAAGCACTGAAACTGAAATTGAGAAATCACTTACTATGAAATGGGCCTTGCGAAGCAGTGCACTTACCAGCTTGCAGGAAAAGTTTATTGAAAAAATGGCAGGATTCCTTGTCGATAATCCCAATGCAATTATAAGTGTTTCACCACAACAATATGACACTAAAGAAAAGGAGTATATTCTCTTTTATGAAGCAAAGAAAAAGTTTTTCATGGCTTCCAATCATAAATATGAAAATTCATTCACCGAAGAAGATTCGGAAAATGTTGAAAAAATGTCGGTCAAAGATACTCAGTTCGTGAAATATCTAAATTTGCATACAGCTGATTCAATGCTGTTTACTTCACAGGATAAGTGTGCCAGGCTACTAGGCGGGGAATTTGTTGCGAATAAATACAACCAGTTAAATAAGGATAGGCAAGACGCTTTTATTGCTTACTTTAAAGATAGAAATGTTGATAATCGTATTAAAATTATCGCTGACCATAACATGATTCCTTACAATGGATATTCATTTTATAAGGTTATTTATAAGGGCGAGTTCCCGGATGATATAAAAAAAGCCTACTTCAAAATGAATGAATTAAATGAAAAGGCTCCGCGAAACCTGTTTCAAAATGACCGAAGAAAATATAAAGTGAAGCTTTAGAAAAGTGCCTGCTCCGATTAAAAGCATAACATTTTGTACTATTCTTCAAGCAATACCCAATTTCCCAATGTGCATTATTCAGATAAAATATCCTGTTAATACCTTAATATTTAATGCAATAATGGCAAGAGAATTTCAGATACAACTGAGGTATCAGAGTTAAAAACTGAACTGGAATTTCAATATTTCTTCCAAAGTGTGAATCATATAAAAAATTCAAAAAATAATATAACAAATATGACTTTGAGAGATTTCATCTTTGCAATATAACTTATCCATAAAAAAAGTTTGGTAAAAACTGATATGTGGCAGGCTTATAATCTGCAGTAATTCAGTAAATGTTCATTCTTTTCAGTACACCAAAGGCCCAATAGTTTTGTAATAACTTCATTTTAAATGGCAACTTTTACAAACAGAAAATATATATTTTCAAAAGGAATAGACCAGTATTTTATCGGCGTTAAAAGCGCATATAGTTTTGTTGCACTATTCTTTAAAGAAGCATTCAAAAGGCCTTTTCACTTTCGTGAAGTTCTTAACCAGAGTTTCGAAGTAGGCTTAAAATCACTTCCCTTAATTACACTTACCGGGTTTATTGTAGGAGTGGTTTTCACAAAACAATCGCGTCCTTCATTAGAGGATTTTGGTGCCGCATCGTGGCTTCCTTCTCTGATAGGAATTGCCATAGTTAGAGCGTTGGGGCCTCTCGTAACCGCTCTTATTTGCGCCGGCAAAGTTGGTTCGAGCATTGGTGCCGAACTTGGTTCCATGAAAGTTTCCGAACAGATTGATGCAATGGAAGTATCCGCAATCAATCCATTTAAATACCTGGTGGTTACCCGTGTGCTTGCTACTACAATCACAATTCCAGTCCTTGCAATGTACTGTAGTTGTGTTGGTTTGTACGGTTCGTATGTGAATGTTCACGCCGAGGAAACCACCAGCCTCGTTACCTTCTATCAAAGTGCCTTTTCAAGCATAAGTTTCCTGGATATTTTCACATCGGTAGCCAAAGCAATTATATACGGATTTACTATCGGAATAGTAGGCGCCTACAAAGGATTTAATGCCACACAGGGAACCCGTGGTGTAGGCAAGGCTGCAAACCAGGCCGTTGTGCTTTCCATGTTCCTGATCTTCCTGGAAGAACTTGTAATTGTTCAGGTTGCCAACTGGATCCGATATTTTTAAGCGATGGAAGAACTGAAAAACCATATAATAAATTACAATGAAGCGGTTATTTCGATCAGCGGATTATATAAATCTTTTGGCGACCTGGATGTATTAAAAGGAATAGATTTCGAATTGTTTAAGGGCGAAAACGTTGCGATACTTGGGAAATCCGGTACAGGGAAATCCGTTTTAATAAAAATAATTATTGGTTTGCTCAAGCCTGATAAAGGCGAAGTGATCGTACTTGGCAAACATGTTGATAAACTTGAACGAAAGGAACTGGATACTTTGCGCTTGCGGATCGGATTTTCGTTCCAGAATAGCGCTTTGTACGACAGCATGAACGTATATCAGAATCTTGCCTTCCCTTTAACCATGAATATAAAAAATCTAAGTAAAAATCAGGTTAAAAATGAAGTTGAAGAAGTGTTGGAAGCCGTCGGATTAGAAGATAAAATAAACCAACTTCCTTCGGACCTTTCGGGTGGACAACGCAAACGAATCGGTATTGCCAGGACATTGATTTTAAAGCCCGAAATCATGCTCTACGATGAGCCAACATCAGGCCTTGACCCGGTTACAAGTGAAGAAATCATTGAACTTATCA
Source organism: uncultured Bacteroidales bacterium (assembly GCA_903913645.1). GTDB lineage: Bacteria > Bacteroidota > Bacteroidia > Bacteroidales > UBA4417 > UBA4417. Next base: position 13,097 of record CAIWMA010000559.1, read on the forward strand.
ATGATGTTCAGGAAAAATACAATACCAGTTCAATAATAATAACTCACGACCTTACATGCGCCAAAAATACAGGCAATCGCACAGCTATGTTACTCGATGGCAGATTTTTTAAAATCGGCACTTTCGACGAAGTATTTGATACCGAAGATGAACAGGTAAAAGGATTTTATAATTACAATTTTATACAATAGCATATGAATGAATCACCAAACAGACGCGGAGTATTTGTAGGATTTTTTGTCCTGCTGGGAATGCTATTTTTTGTTGGAGGAATTCTAATGGTAGGCAACCTCCACGAAACTTTCAAAAATAAAATGGAAGTGGTTGCACTTTTTGATGACGTTAACGGCTTGCAGAAAGGAAATAACATCTGGTTTTCGGGCGTAAAAATAGGCACCGTAAGCAGCCTGCATTTTTATGGAAAATCACAGGTTGAGGTGCTTATTAAGATCGACACCAAAACACAGCAATACA
>CAIWMA010000560.1 GCA_903913645.1 uncultured Bacteroidales bacterium
TGTCTTTGCCTTCGTTAGTTTGAAAAATTACAAGATAACTGGGTGGCTCTGTATACTGGTTTAGATTCAGTATTTTGGGATTTGTATATTTCACGCCAGTTGCAGATATCAAAATATTCTCTTCGGCGATTCCTGAATAAATATTCCGAAAACAAAGTTGCGTGGTTGAATCATTGAGTTCCTGATCCCAGAATAAAACAAGATCAGTGTTCTGTCCATAAAGACATGCATTCCGGTTGTTGTGTGATGAGTCAGTCAGCGCCTTGCCCTGCATCCATTCGCCGGTTTGGGCTCTAAGAAAAAGTGGGGATATTGCTAATACAAATAAAATCAGATTTTTCATTTCTTAAATCGTTAATAACCGGATTTGATATTCAAAATTCGGATACAATAAAGATATAAAACATTAGGTTTAGAAACATGTATATTTTGAAATGAATAGTTAGATTCGAAATTGGATATTTTATTAAAGCTCTTGAAGGTTTCGTTCTTGTTAAGAAACAAAAGAAGCCTGTTCCAAAGAACAGGCTTCTTTTGTTTTGCTCGAATCTGTTGAAATTATGCGGGTGAAATTGCTTCAACCGGACATACATCAGCGCAGGAACCGCAATCGGTGCAAATATCAGCGTCGATTTTGTAGATATCACCTTCGGAGATAGCTTCAACCGGACACTCGTCAATGCAAGTTCCGCAAGCGGTGCAGTCATCAGAAATAACGTAAGCCATTTTTTTAGAGTTTTAAAATTGAACTGCAAATATAAGTAGTATTCTTGGTATCAAAGAAGTAAAAATAATATTAACAGTCTTTTAACTGATTTTAACGCTTTGATTTTTCAATACTTAAAACTAAAATGTCTTTTAAAATTATTTATAATTATGATAATCAACAAAATACATATTCATTAATTTGCTTTTTTAGAATTCGTATAAATAAGATTTTAAACCTCCGGTCTGTTAAAAACTTATACCTTTGTGCCGTTATTCATTCAAAAAACAAAAGCATGAGCGACCAGACAAACTTCATCGAGAAAGAAGATGTAGTTGTAAAATTTTGTGGCGATTCAGGCGATGGCATGCAGCTTGCAGGTACACTTTTCAGTGATGCTGCTGCGCTTCTGGGCCTTGACCTTGCTACTTTTCCAGATTATCCAGCCGAAATACGCGCACCACATAATACCATTGCCGGTGTTTCAGGTTTCCAGGTACATGTGGGCAGAAAAAAAATTGAGACTTCAGGCGATTTCGTTGATATTCTCGTAGCCATGAACCCGGCTTCGCTTAAATCGAACCTGAAATGGACTCGACCCGGCGCAACAATTATTGTTGATGCCGATTTATTTGATGAAGCTACCTGCAAAAAAGCAGGCTATATAACCAATCCGCTTGAAGATGACAGCCTTGAAGGCTACAACCTGGTAAAAGCGCCTGTTACAATGTTAACCCGTAATGCCTTACAGCCGTTGGGTATTGACAATAAAACTGCTGACCGTACGCGTAACGTTTTCACTTTAGGTATCATTTACCATATTTTCAGCTGGAAATTAGATACGACGGTTAATTATTTCAAGACAAAGTTCAAAAAGAAACCTGAAATGATCGAGGCCAATAAGCTGGTTCTCGAAACAGGATACAGCTATGCTGATACCGTTGAAACTTTAGGCTCTTCATACCATATCGCCAAGGCTAAAATGCCTGCCGGCCGTTACCGTAATATTACCGGAAACGTTGCAACAGCATGGGGTTTCCTGGCTGCTTCCGAGCGCTCGGGCAGGCCTTTGTTCCTTGGATCATATCCTATAACTCCTGCAACCGAAATTCTGATTGAACTGGTTAAGCACAAATCGCTGGGAGCAAAAGTATTCCAGGCTGAAGATGAAATTGCAGGTATCTGTTCAGCTATAGGTGCAAGTTATACCGGATCATTAGCCCTTACTACTACTTCAGGCCCAGGGCTTTCACTGAAATCCGAAGCTATCGGGCTTGCAGTAATGACTGAATTGCCTTTGGTTATTGTTAACGTTCAGCGTGGCGGACCTTCAACAGGTTTACCAACCAAAAGCGAGCAAAGCGATCTAATGCAGGCCTTATTTGGCCGTAACGGCGAAGCGCCTGTTGTTGTAATTGCTGCTTCAACACCTGCCGACTGTTTCAAATACGCTTACGAATCAGCTAAAATAGCCCTGGAACATATGACTCCGGTTATTTTGCTTACTGATGGGTCGCTTGGCAACGGATCGCAGCTTTTCCGTATTCCAAAAGTGGCTGATCTGCCTTCAATAACGCCTCCTTTGGCTGAGCCTAACGACAAAGATTACAAACCATATAAGCGCGATCCCGAAACCCTGGTCCGCAAATGGGCAATCCCCGGAACGGAAGGACTTCGTCACCGTATCGGCGGCTTGGAGAAAGAAAATGGATCAGGCAACGTAAGTACAGATCCTGCCAATCACCAGATCATGACCGACCTGCGTGAAGCAAAGATTCAGAAAGTATCTGATTTTATTCCTGAGCAAGGAATTGTCGGAGCTAATAAAGGCGATGTACTTGTTGTAAGCTGGGGCGGAACCCGCGGTACGACCGAAGCAGCAGTTGAAGAATTGCAGAAACAAGGCAAGAAGATCAGCCTGGCACATTTTCACCACATTATGCCATTACCTAAAAATACCCACGAGGTGTTGTCAGGTTTCAAGAAAATAATTGTTTGCGAACTTAACAGTGGACAGTTTGTTAACTACCTGAGAATGAAAGAATCCGACTTTAAATATACGCAATATAATAAAGTAATGGGACTTCCGTTTACCGTAACAGAGTTGGTAGCCAAGTTTAACGAAATGCTTTAGGAGGTAAAAATTATGTTTGAATTTCCAGATAAAACCATAGAAAGATCGGTTGTTGAACTCAACAAATCCGATTTTGTGAGCGACCAGATGGTAAAATGGTGTCCCGGATGCGGTGCACATGCCATTCTTGCATCCATTGCAAACGTGTTTCCTAAAATAGGTTACCGTAAAGAAAATTTCATGATGGTTTCCGGTATCGGATGCTCGTCGCGTTTTCCTTATTATGTGAATACATACGGATTTCACGGAATCCACGGACGTGCAAACGCTATTGCGTCAGGAGTTAAAATAGCAAACCCAAACCTCAGTGTTTGGATTGCCACCGGCGATGGCGATTCCATGGCTATAGGCGGAAACCACTTTATTCATATCATCAGGCGGAATATCGATGTAAATATTGTGTTGTTTAACAACCAGATTTACGGCCTTACAAAAGGACAATATTCACCAACAACCCCAATGGGAAGTGTTACCAAAACTTCACCACAAGGAACAATAGAGCATCCGTTTAATCCCGGTGAACTGGTATTGGGTGCACA
>CAIWMA010000561.1 GCA_903913645.1 uncultured Bacteroidales bacterium
ATCCAATTTTTGTAGGCAACTTCAAATTGCCGCATCAGGTCGTTGTTCAACCAACATATTTTCAGCATGATATGTGCCGGCGCTTCTTCGCGGATTTTATCTTCAAAGTATTTCCTGAAATTCATATTATCGAAATGCCCGGCATCGTAAGGCAAAACCACGGAAGCCCGGAAAGTATAAGGATCAAGCTCGCAAAGGCAATCGCAACCGTGAAGGCAAACCTGGAAAAGCTCAAAAGTTGTATTCCTGGGCCGCAGCAAAATATGTTCAATCAGGTGCAATCCAACCGGGTTACTGCATTCCTTAGTAAATTCACTTGCCAATGTAGCAGCAACAGTCATAGCCGATGGTTTGTCGGCAAATGTCAGTTCACTTTCGAGAAGTACCTGGTTGCTGGTTCCGATGACCTGCAGTTTGGATGTGGTAGTATCAAATAGGTAGTCATCAAAATCTGATGCTTTTTCAATGGCTTCAATTTGAGCGTTAAGCGCGTCTTGTTTCAGGCTATATTCCTGTGAAAGCAACTTTATTCCATCGCGGGATGTAAATGAAAAACTGTGGAAGCAATGCAAAACATCTTCACCATTTTCGCTTACCAGTTTCTCATTGCAGATAATCTTTTCATTACGGATGCAATACAAAAATCTTCGTGTGAAATCACTGATACCTGCCAGGAAACTGATCCGTTTTTCAAGTCCTGAAACATTACCAGTATCCCAAAGCTGAGTAGGATCAATACTATAACCAGTTTTCTGAGGGAAATAGTTATATGCTTTACCTCGTTCGCTGCTGATAACCGGGTAGTTTTTCAGGACATTGCTTTTTGAGTCTGACAAATCGCTGAAGCTGATTTTCTCTTCCGTTTTGTCCTCGTAATTTATACGGTACATCAGCAAGGCATAATCGTTGAACGATTCGGCAAAGCGCGAAAGCAGGTGATCAAGGAAACGGTTCCGGCGGTCTTCGAAAGTGAATTTGTCTTCGTAAAGCGTTTGCCAGCCGTTTTTCAGATCCGCAGTTGAATCCGGGTTTGAAAGCACATTTTCGAGGCTCCCGAACATTCCTGTAGTATTGTAAACCGGGTCTAGATCTTTTATGTCTTTTAAGAACTGTGCAAAATAGGTTTGCTTAATAGTTTCAATCGAAAATAACTGGTGCGCATGGCTAAGCTGCGAATAGAAGTCGGCCAGCAATTGCTCGTAAAACATCAGGTATGCTTTCAGCTGCCGTTGCTGCGCGACGCGCTCAGGAGTTGATCCTGGCGGCAAGCCATAAATTCCGATTCCATAAGTTTGCGGAAAATCATATTGCAGCGGCCAGTAACTTTCGGTATCGCGCTTGCTACCGATGGGAACCGGCAAATCCTGGGTTAAACCGTTTAGCTTATCCCGGGAACGGATGGCATGCAAAACCAGCACTGTATCACGTACTTCAGCGTATTGTGCCAGGAACGGAAACTGATTTTTGAATAAAACGATCTTTGATTTATCAGTGCTTAAGACCGGCTTGTGCAGAGACGAAATTTCGATGCACCATTTCTGCGAAGTACAGCAAGCCATAGCGTTTCCTGCCGAATCGTATTTTGTCATCTGGAAACTACGGATAGCCAGCACACCTTCGATATCCATCAACAGATTGATCACATCCGAAGCATGCACAACAGTTCGTAAATTCGTCTGCTCCAATTGATCCGTATCTATAAATCCGTGCTGAAGGACCGGGCCGGTAAATATTTCGTCAACCGGGATATTTTTAGCAAGCAGCTCGCTTAGAGAATAAAAATCAACCGTTGGATTCAGGTAATTTTCGATAGCAAAGAAAACCTCTGCCTGAACTTTTTCGATATCAGCTCCCGGATTTACATCCACATCAAAGCAAAACGCAATTTCTTCATCGTCAATCGTGGTTACCTCAATAAAGTCTTCGCAAAGATTCCTATGCTCCTGGAGAGATTTAACAGCAGATTGTACGATGGATTTTGATTTCGATATTTTCTTAAAATACTTTTCAAATATTTCAGCGACTTTATCTTTTTTACCGGCAACGTTCAGATCATACATCTGCTGAACATCGGCAAGTGTAACCGCTTTTGATGATGGTTTCTGAGGAATCGAAACCATAAATACCTTCGAGCTGGCGTCAGTCAGTTTGAGTGTAAATTCAAATTGCTTTTCTTTTTGGAGAATAGTCAATGAGTCAATGTTTACAGGATTTTGCGCATTGGAAGCAAATGTGAAATCTGCATTTTTCCAGGCCGGAAGATTGATCTGGAAAACAAATTCGCCTTCATGAAATGCGGATGAATCAGTATTGCCAACAATAATTTCTCCATTATTCAGATCGCCAAACCGGTCATCAAAATCGAGATCAAGCAGAACCCGATAAAGGCCCGAAAGAAATAACGGCTGAAGGTTTGGGATATAAGTGAGTTCATCTGTTTCGCAGTCGGCATAAATTTCAACTTCGTTTACGGCATGTTTGTTTTTCTTTTCATCTAAAAGAACATCTTCCGCAACGAGCCAGGCATTATGAATTCCTTCCAGGTCAACCAATAATTTCCTGTAATCATTGACAGACAAAGGATTGATTGTGAGAATTTCTTTTGCAGTAAACAGAGCCTGACCATCAACGAGACTTCCATCGGCTTTTCGCAGGAAATCCTTCATATCAAAGCCGGTTCGATAACCCAGTTCGGTGATGGCATAGCACAATGCTTCGAGCGTGGTAATTCCCGGATCGTGAGCGTTATAGTCCGTCCACAAAGCAGACGAAAGGTTTTCGATATGCTTCAGACCTTCGCTGCGCAGCAATTCATAATCCTGGCTTGCGACAGGGGTGAATGTTTTCGGTATGGATGTAAACTCTTCCATTAGCAGGTGCAGGTTGCAGGTGAATGTATGATATGTCTGTTGCCATTGGATTCATCAAAATAAGAAACCAGGACGGAGCGCGAGGTAGTTGCCACGGCTTCTTCAATATCGTGTTTCTCAAAAAGTACGGTTTCGCCATCGCGTAACAGGTGATGCAATTCGAAACAGGTAACAAAGTCAACGTAAGGACGTTCCTCAACAAAATTTAGTAAAACGCTCTTGCTGATTTTCGAACCAAATGGAATTTCAACTTCGGTGCTGTAAGCCCAGGGACAAAGGAATTTTTCAATTTCTTCGTTGAGAAACTGTGTGTAAAAACTTACATCGAGGTTGTCGTGAAACTGAACTTCGAACTCCAGCCGAACTTCCTCGAACTGAGGGTTGTTAATGTGCAGTTTGGCAAACGGCGAAGTTATTTTCTTCAGGTATTCATCGATATTATTGATTAACCCGATGGGTGTATATGGTTTAAGCAGGTTTGCATGCGTGTTGTTTTTCAAATCAGGAACCGGAACAACGGTTACGTGGCCCGGCAGATTTTCGCAAAATACGTTTGTGCCTTTATCATCATAAAACCCGGAATGATTCAGGCATTTAACCTTATAAAGCTGTGGAAATTGCTCAAGCAAAATATGTTCATAATCCCAGATTGTAATTGCCCGCTGTTTATGCCGCAAACGTTCGCTGACTCTAACATAATAATGTTCATCGCTGTCGCGCGTTCGCCCATTGAAACTGTCAAAAGGCTGAGTTATGGTTTTTACTGCCGGAATATTTTCGATAAGCTTTGAAATAGTTTTGGCTGAAATTTTTTGCCTGAATTCAACCTGGGTAGCTTCATCCTGGACCAATTCTACACTTGCTGCCTGTGCCTGAATTAAGATAAGATCGCAAACGGCATCTATATCTTTATCAACGACTGCTTTGATCCAATGCTTCCCTTTCTCCAGCAATGTGTTCTGATTGCTTATTTCAGCCGGAAGCGTAAGAGTAACAATACCGGATTGAGTGAAATTATAAGTGCGATCGATTACATTCCGGTTTTCAAATTGAATCCACTCATTATTGGTAAGGTAAAACCAAGATAGATTTACCATATTTTTCAATGGATTTGAGCTGCCGTCGGCAACCTGGAATAAAACTGAAACCACGGTGTCAGGATCAGCATTTTCAAATCCGACAAACAATTCACCGTTATGAATCAGATCAGCAACTAAAGAGTATTTTTCTGTTTTTTCTGCCTGAGCATTAGCGGGAGTTCCGATATTCAAAACTTCGGCATAGCCAAAAGGAGAGAGCTGATAGAAAAGATTGTTGACTGTTTCAGCTCGCTGCCTTGTAAAATCTATAGTTGAGGTTGCTTTATACCCAATTGAAAAATCACTGATTTTGATTTCCTCAGGCGAAGGAGTCTGATCAAAAGTGAGTTTATATTGCAAGGGCTTGGCTACATCTACCAGGTCCAG